>NZ_JAOWDG010000070.1:0-27143 GCF_030334745.1 Citrobacter sp. Cb080
TGATGTAGCCCCCTGAAACACCGGACAGTAGCTGTATCTCCAGATAAGAGATAGGCTTGAATATATGTCTAACACTAACGCCAATTTTGAGATGACCGGGATCCTGTTAGGGCAAGAAGTCCGTAAACGTAAAACTCCTCAGGAGAAGATCGCCATTATCCAGCAGACGATGGAGCCGGGTATGAATGTCTCCCATGTCGCCCGCCTGCATGGTATCCAGCCCAGCCTGCTGTTTAAGTGGAAGAAGCAATATCAGGAAGGCAGCCTCACCGCCGTTGCGGCTGGAGAGGAAGTCGTTCCTGCTTCTGAGCTTACTGCTGCTCTGAAGCAGGTCCGGGAGCTTCAGCGCCTTCTGGGCAAGAAGACGATGGAAGTTGAGATCCTGAAAGAAGCCGTGGAGTACGGTCAGTCGCGAAAATGGATAGCGCACGCGCCCTTGTTGCCAAAGGACGGGGAATAGCCATGGTCTGCCGGACCATGGGCGTGTCGCGTGCGCAACTGTCACTGCGGATTAACCGTTCTGCCGACTGGCAGGACAGGCGCTGTAACCGGCGTAATGAAGAAGCAGACGCAGAAATACTGTCGGCTATCCTCAACATTATCAGCGATATGCCGAGTTATGGTTATCGACGCGTGTGGGGCATCCTGCGCAAGCAACGTCGCACAGAGGGACAGCTACCTGTGAATGCCAAACGGCTTTACAGGATAATGCGTGAGCATAACCTGTTGTTGTTGCATCACAAACCAGAGCGACCGAAGCGTGAACATAAGGGCAAGATAGCGGTGGCAGAAAGCGATATGCGCTGGTGTTCAGATGGCTTCGAGTTCGGCTGCGACAACGGCGAAAAACTGCGGGTAACGTTCGCGCTGGACTGCTGCGACCGTGAGGCCATAGACTGGGCAGCAAGCACGGGAGGCTATGACAGTTCGACCGTGCAGGATGTGATGCTGAGGTCGGTGGAAAAGCGCTTCGGCGACAGGTTGCCCGACACAGCGGTGCAGTGGCTGACGGATAACGGTTCAGCGTATACCGCGTATGAAACGCGGAGGTTCGCGAGAGAGCTGAATCTGGAGCCCTGCACAACAGCGGTGAGCAGCCCGCAGAGTAATGGCATGGCCGAACGGTTCGTGAAAACGATGAAAGAAGACTATATCGCGTTCATGCCAAAACCGGATGTGAGAACAGCACTGCGAAACCTTGCAGTAGCGTTCACGCATTACAATGAAAACCACCCGCACAGCGCGCTGGGATATCACTCCCCGAGGGAATACCGGCGGCAGCGGACATCGTTAACTTAAGATACAAAAGCTGTTCGGAGATGGAGGGTCAAGATCAAGTACATTCATCATTCGTTTATTATTTTTTTCTCTCTTATGCGGTTCTTTCTCAATACATGCTGAAGAGCAGAACGGTATGAAACTTGAGCGGGTTGTGATAGTGAGTCGTCACGGAGTAAGAGCACCTACGAAGTTCACTCCAATAATGAAAGATGTCACACCCGATCAATGGCCACAATGGGATGTGCCGTTAGGATGGCTAACGCCTCGTGGGGGAGAACTTGTTTCTGAATTAGGTCAGTATCAACGTTTATGGTTCACGAGCAAAGGTCTGTTGAATAATCAAACGTGCCCATCTCCAGGGCAGGTTGCTGTTATTGCAGACACGGATCAACGCACCCGTAAAACGGGTGAGGCGTTTCTGGCTGGGTTAGCACCAAAATGTCAAATTCAAGTGCATTATCAGAAGGATGAAGAAAAAACTGATCCTCTTTTTAATCCAGTAAAAATGGGGAAATGTTCGTTTAACACATTGAAGGTTAAAAACGCTATTCTGGAACGGGCCGGAGGAAATATTGAACTGTATACCCAACGCTATCAATCTTCATTTCGGACCCTGGAAAATGTTTTAAATTTCTCACAATCGGAGACATGTAAGACTACAGAAAAGTCTACGAAATGCACATTACCAGAGGCTTTACCGTCTGAACTTAAGGTAACTCCTGACAATGTATCATTACCTGGTGCCTGGAGTCTTTCTTCCACGCTGACTGAGATATTTCTGTTGCAAGAGGCCCAGGGAATGCCACAGGTAGCCTGGGGGCGTATTACGGGAGAAAAAGAATGGAGAGATTTGTTAAGTCTGCATAACGCTCAGTTTGATCTTTTGCAAAGAACTCCAGAAGTTGCCCGTAGTAGAGCCACACCATTACTCGATATGATAGACACTGCATTATTGACAAATGGTACAACAGAAAACAGGTATGGCATAAAATTACCCGTATCTCTGTTGTTTATTGCTGGTCATGATACCAATCTTGCAAATTTAAGCGGGGCTTTAGATCTTAACTGGTCGCTGCCCGGTCAACCCGATAATACCCCTCCTGGTGGGGAGCTTGTATTCGAAAAGTGGAAAAGAACCAGTGATAATACGGATTGGGTTCAGGTTTCATTTGTTTATCAGACGCTGAGAGATATGAGGGATATACAACCGTTGTCATTAGAAAAACCTGCCGGCAAAATTGATTTAAAATTAATTGCATGTGAAGAGAAAAATAGTCAGGGAATGTGTTCGTTAAAAAGCTTTTCCAGGCTCATTAAGGAAATTCGCGTGCCAGAGTGTGCAGTTACGGAATAAGTAACTAATTGTTATATATATAGCGTATTAAAAAATAGAAACCCCCGGTTTGTAGTCGGGGGTATTCGTATTGTTCATAATTACATGAGTCTTCAACTGACAGCTCTTTGCGAGTGACAATCCAGTTACACTGCTCCAGAAAAAATCCGGACTGTTCAGCGATGCAGAATACATCGACAAAGCGCTCGGTGTTGCGGCTCTAAAACCGCTTTACACGGTGATTCGTTAGTTAGAAGTCTGGGACACCAATCCCGGTGCCCGATTTTGTGGCCACATGGGAACTATCAAAAAATAACTACTGGATACCAACAGGCGGGGCAATTACGCCGCAGGAACAAAAAATGGTCTCAGGTTTTGTCGATTTTCTTTGCGAGTTAGTCGGGCGCGAGCATACTCCCGCACTGAGCGATGCAGCAGAACAATATCTGCACGAAATCGCCACCACGAGAACCGGGGACATTGCGCTGCTCAAATCTTTCGATGCTTTCTGTGAATGGGTAACCATTCAGGTTGGTTTTTTTTACCCGGATGGCTACTGCGGGCGCCGGGCTAAATCCATCGCCTTTTCGAATAGCAACACTTAACCCGCCATCGTGCGGGTTTTGTTTTTTCTGAATATGAATTAAATAAACCGTTAGAAATTAACCATGCAGATGATATCTATGTTTTTTGAATTTTAAAAACATGTGAAATTGTTAAATAAAAACACAATAATAACTTTGCAAAAATTGACATTGCTTGTTGTTGAAAACAGTGATTTTATCCGTATTATTTATGGCGGTTCTGAGGGGATGACTTTTATTGCTCGGTCATGTTGGCTCCCGAAGAACCAATTAATGCCGACTAAGCTCAGTAGGTAGAGCAACTGACTTGTAATCAGCAGGTCACCAGTTCGATTCCGGTAGTCGGCACCATATGCGAGCATCGTATAATGGCTATTACCTCAGCCTTCCAAGCTGATGATGCGGGTTCGATTCCCGCTGCCCGCTCCAGTTTTCTTTCATATTATGTAGCGTCTATGAAAGAGAATGAGAGCCACCTCTGCATCCATCCTTGTGCAGTTGACGACGCCAGAGATGGCTCTCGAATTTAAGCTGACAAATTTGGTTTGCGAACCGACCTTTTTATGGCACAGATTAATGTAAGTTAGTCGAAGCGGGTCAGGAAATTGTGGGTGAATTTTGCTTCTCAGCTCCATAGGGGGCCGTGTGCCATGTTTTTTTGCATTCAAATATCGTCTTGTCGTTTACCAGTATGCGCGGTACTTTGGGTTAAAAAATTGATAAGACGTCATCTGAATGCAGTGATAGCCATGTACAGTGGGGCAAAACAGCCCCCTTGTCTGCGTTTGATCAAATCGTTGCGAGTCCCAGTGGCTGACTGAGAACTCTCCGGGTAAAACCGGCACTGCATTAATTATTGAGGTGTTCCCAAGTGCGGGAATGGCCTGGAGAGCTTCAGTCGAAGGCTGTTGGCATATTATTTATTAAGACTGGTGATATGTCTCGGGAGGCACCCGACACCTCAACCATGTAACGCTTATCACATGTAGTAGGCGATACGACCAATAATAAAATTATATTTCATGCGTTGACCTCCACCTCCTGTGAGGTGGTTTTTTCAAATGTATATTGTGCTGTATGTTTGACGCGAACGATTTCCCGAGCTCTCAGCAACGGTATAAAGACGACCGTGGCACATTGGTAACAATAGTCAGTGTTGAGGAGAGGTGTGTTATTTTTATGCGGGAGGGATATCCCCATCCCTGCATGAGACCAATGTATAACTTCCTGGCAAAATTCAAAAAAATTGCAGAGGAAGAAGAGCAACCTGGCAAGGTAGATGATGTATGTTTGTAGTTCATGGATTACCACACGACCCTACAGATCATGATAGAGTAATTGGTTGGGCCGTTTTTCGTCCTGCCCCATGGCATCTGGTGGGGTTTTTTGCGACTGAGTATATGGCAAGAAAAGAACTACAAACACGAGGTGATGATTATCACGTGCAGTTAGGCTCCTATAAGCTTGGTTCCCAGGATTTTAAGGCATTTACTTTTGAACTGTAAAAATAGACAGAAAATCTCGGGTAAATAAAACATTGTTCGAGTATTGTAATGATTGCTAACTACTGGCCGATCAGGAATCGTCTGTATATAAAGAGGATATCAATGGGGGTATGGTTTGTGTTAAGCGGGATGCTTTGCTTCTTTATTGCACATCTGGCAGATAAGTACTCTAAAAAAATGGTAGCAAACATAACAATTTTTGGAGGGATATTCATGATAGCCCTCGCAGCCTTATTCTAATTAAGGTTCACCTCAATTTTAGGGGATGGTTCATCCAAATTTGTCATTAAATAGTAATTAGGTATCTGTTTGTTGAAACCCGCCATTGAGCGGGTTTTGTCGTTTCTGAGACTCGTTACGGCGGGCCATTTTCATATCCGCGCCATCGCACCAACAAACCAAAAGTCATCTGCGGGTGGCTTTGATCGGGCTTTGTTTTTTATGGGGCGCTGGTGGTCTTTTTTATTTACAGGAGAAGTTATGGTTACCCGAACCTGACATTGATGCAATTACCTGGGGAATGTTAAATGCTTTTGCAGTCATTTCTCGATCCCGTCGTTATGTAGGAATGACTGAGCAACCGTTACAATTATCTATAAGGGATATTAATGACCATTTTTCAATCTATACTTTGCTAATTGAGCGTAAGGAGTTTGATACAGCAATATTCGCTCTTGATGAAGAATGGTTAATGATAAATAGTAACTAGTGAAAACGTTATAAATGCATAATTGTGTATGTCAAAAATTTCTTCTGTTATTAATTGTTGGCTAAAAATATTTATTTTCATAAACTAAGGTTGCGCCATTGAGAATCTGGCGCATTAATAAATTTTGTTAAACTAAAAAGGATTTGTTATGAAAAGATCAGTTTTGGCAACATTTATTATTGGTGCTTTTTTTGCATCTGGGACAGCAAGTGCAGAACAATTGAAGCATACTGTTTTAGGTGGTTATGCACAAAGCAATGTTAAAGCTGGTGGTGAGAGCTTAAAAGATGACCCAACTGGTTTTAACGTAAAATACCGCTATGAGTTAAATGAAAATTTAGGGGTTGTATCTTCATTTACGTATACAGGGGAAAGCTATAATTACTATTTCGGCGGATACAAGTTTGGTAATGTAGACTTAGATTATTATTCTATTTCCGCTGGCCCAGCTTATCGCTTTAACGACTATGTTAGTGCATATGGTTTATTAGGAATTGCCCATGGACGAGTAGAATCTAATGTACTGGGTTTCTCTGATTCTGAAAGCAAAACCTCTGCAACCTATGGTGTTGGTTTACAATTTAACCCTGTACCCAACTGGGCGATCGATACGTCTTATGAATATTCCAAACTGGGGGATGTGAAAGTCGGTACTTGGATGGTTGGCATCGGTTACCGCTTCTAAGAATCCACACTTCTCTGGTGTCTGGCCCTGCGCATTGCGCGGGGCTTTCTATTTTTCCGGAGTCATTAAATGACAGAGCAAACCTCGCGCCTTGCAATAATTATCGATAGCACTAGAGCTAAAAATAATGCTGACAGTTTGACCTCTGCATTGGTCAAGATGACGCGGGCAGGTGAGAATGCAGCGGCAGGGGCTAAAAAGCTAACTAAAGCAACAGATGAAGAAAAATCTGCACTTTCGGAACTTTTGGATCAAATCGATCCGCTAAATGCGGCATTAAATAAGTTGGATAAACAGCAACAGCAACAGCAACTGGCAAAATTCAAATCTAAAGGAATGCTGGATGATGAAACGTTTGCTAACTATTCCCTGAAAATTGACGAAGCTCGTACCAAACAGGAGGCTCAGCCGCACACGTTTGAATGGAACCGGTGGGGCCGATTCCATGGCCCGGCTCGCACCGGTAGCGATGGCGGCGAAAGTGTCTGGTGCGAGGGCAATGCTGGGCTGGAGTGACGTGTCGAATAACTCAGTTTCGCTGACAATGAAACAGCTAAAGGAACTGGCCGGGGCAATGGCGCAGGCGATGGTGACGGAGGGGGGACGGATCCACGAACGCCAGCGCCAGATGAAGGACGAGGTTGCTGCGCTGCAGACGCTGGAGGATATTCGTGCATAACGGGTGGGATGGCCGGAGGTGGGAAGTGAGTAAATTTACGACCCCAGCCGCGCTGGAAATGTTCAATGATTATCGCTGGCGTCTGGTTGAGCCGTTTGAATTCTGGCTGACGGATAACTCGGATGCTGTGATACATGTCCCCGCAGAGTACGTTACCGACCTGGCCAGTATACCGCGCCTTCTCTGGTCAGTATTCCCGCCACATGGTCGTTACGCGAAAGCCGCCATCATTCATGACTGGATGTATGAGAACGGACTCCGGACGAAAAGGGCGGCTGACAGGATTTTCCTGGATGGAATGGTCGTACTGGGTGTACCGCGCTGGCGGCGTCTGATGATGTACTGCGCTGTACGTTTCTTCGGACGGGGTAACTACGAACTGGCACATCAAAAGACAATGTGATTTCAGGAACCCACAAATCCGGGATATATGTGTGCCAGTAAATATCGGCCAGCGTTTTATGGAAGGGGCCACTCAACTTTAAAAGTGAACGACCGTTCATTGCAACATGCTTCATTCTTCTGGAAAAAAGAGCGGCACCTGACCGGCACCGCTCATTGCGTGAATGTTCAACTGAAAGGGAGACAGCCACAGATGTGGCTGCCGTTTCTATCCCTGGTTAGAAGTTGATGCGAAAACCGACGCTACCGGTCACCGGAGACTCGATATTCACTCCTTTCTGGTAGTTTGCCTCAGCCCACACCTCTGCATTTGGTGTCAACTGGGCACTGACCCCGGCACCGTATTTACCTGTCGTCCCTGAGATATCGTTGGTAAAGTCATAGCGGTCGTTAATCCGGACTTTGTTGTTGTCCGAAAACTCATGGTTGATCGCCGCCTTGAGGTACGGTTTGACTGTCTTACCGGCAATGTCAAGGTTCATGCCGAGATTAACACCTGCCTCGGCCTGCAGAGATTTGGTCGTCCCAATGCTGGCTTTCATGCCGTTATTCAGGCTGATATCCTTCGCATCTGCGCGGAACGCCGTTGTCCGCACATATGGCTGAGCCCATGTATTGTCATTCAGACTGAAGGTCTTGCCCGCTTCGAGACTGCCGCCAAAACCGTTCTGGCTGTAATCGCCTTTAACTGCCGTACCGTCACTCATCCGGGTGCGCAGCTCATTGCTGAAGCGATTGTATTTCAACACACCGTCCACGTAGTAGCCGTCATTATCAAACCATGTTGCATACAGGCCGCCGCCGGTACTGCCGATCGTGCTGTCTCCGCCCCGATTATGGCTAATGCTGTTGTCGGTGTAAGAGACGAATGCTCCCACAGCTAAATGGCTTTCACCCAGGTCAAAGACTTTGTCACCGCCGGTTTCGAAACCGTTCTGGGTCAGGGTATAGCCGGTGCTCGCCCCGCCACTGATGCGATTATCAGACCCGGTATAACGGCCCCATACCCCTCCTGGTGAACGGGTGTTCTGCATGAAATCGCCGTGACGGAAGCGCAGATTCTGCAGTTCGCTGTTGAAGACATATGCCGGTGCTGTTGCCATGCCCAGTACCGCGTCGGCTGATTTTGTTGTGCGACGCACCGGAGACGGCGATGTACCTGCATCCGGGTTAGTCGGCGGAGTAACCGGAGGAGGCGTGTCAGCTTTCAGATACCAGTTGGTATTTTCCTTGCTCAAGCCGTATTCCCAGGTACCGGCATCGACTTTCCCGCCGTTCAGGGTAAACATGGCATCACCGCCACCGGTCTGTACCACCTGAAGCGGCGTGCCAGCAGATACTGGCTCCCGGCCAGTGTTTTTGATATCCAGCACAAAGTTACCGCTGGCATTACCGGCAACTTTCAGCATATCTCCGGTATGCGATGCAATATCGGTGTTCATCCGGAACATACCGCTACCCGACAAACTCCCGAGCGCCAGCGAGACCGCCTGGAAGGCTGGCGTCAGACGCGTGGTTGTTGACGGACGGAAATCAACGGTTCCGTTATCCAGCGTTAATGCACCGACAGTGGAGTCACCATCGAGATGCCAGACAGACGCACCTTTCACCGCCATGTCACCTGCGCCGGTGCTGTCTCCCGCCACGTTCCCCGTCAGGATGGTGCCGTTATCCAGCGTCAGGGTGGTGCCTGACTGTGTCGTCACATTAGCCTTAGCCTGAAGGGCATCCATCGTCATGGCACCGCCACTCTGAAGGGCAATCCCACCGTCCTGAGACAACAGACCGCTGAAGCGGGTGCTCCCGCCTTCCTGTGTCAGGGTACCGGTCCCCGTCAGGGTACCTGCGAAAGTCGCGGCACTGTTGTTGAGGAAATACAGGTTCCCTTCATTTGTGACCACATCACCGACCAGTATACTTTTATCCAGCAGGGAAGTGGTGCCACGGAGCACACCGCCGCTGCGGATATCCAGCGTACCATCACTGCCAACAGTTGTAGCGCTGGCCTGATGACCGTCAAACACCGTCAGGTATCCGCCGTTTTCCAGCAGCATATTGGCTGCACTGCCGCCAGCGATACTGAAGCTGCCTTTATCGTTGGTACCGCTCAGGACTGCACTGGTATTGGTTACGACAGCTCCGCCACTGTTCTGGGTAACCTTAGAGGCTGAACCACCGGCCTCCACCTGCAAAATACCGCCGGTGTTGATCGTGGTTCTGGTAATGCTGCCGCCTTTATAAACGTGCTGCATCCCCCCGATGTTTAGCATGCTGTCACTTGCAGAGCCCCCGGATAAAACATTTTGCCAGCCCCCATTGACGGTAGTGTTAGTGGTAGTACCCCCAAAATTGACAATCTGGAATCCGTTATTAATCGTGGTGTTTTCTGCATTTCCACTTACACTCTGAATCCCAAAGTTGAGCACCGTATCGCTGGCATTTCCACTCGCCTCGATAGATTGCACTCCTCCAGAATTGATTGTTGTGTTGCTGGCAATCCCTTTATTGACAACCTGGCGTCCTCCATCAAGCGTGGTGTCAGTTGCACTCCCCCAAACAAGCTGAGATCCACCGTTGTGAATAGTGGTACCCGTGGCAATACCGCCACTGTAGACATACTGATTCCCACCCCTGTTTATGGTGGTGCTTGTGGCACTGCCACCACTATATACATACTGGTTTCCACCATCGTTCATGGTGGTATTTATAAGATTGCCGTCCAGATCGACATATTGGTTCCCGCCGCTATTCATAGTGGTGTCCGTGACAATAGCACCACTGTATACATACTGGGTCCCGCCTCCGTTCATGGTGGTATCCATGACACTAGCGCCGCTGAAGACATTCCGGATCCCTCTGTCGTACATGGTTGTAGCCAATGCACTGGCGCCACCTGAGACATACTGCTGCCCATTATTGGTTAGGGTTGTATGCGTTACACTGCCGCCACTAAGGACCGACTGGCTCCCGTTCAAAATAGAAGTACCTGCAGCACTGCCGCCGCTTGAGATCAGCATTTCTCCGTTTTGAATATTAGTATTTGAGGCGCTGCCATAGAGATACAATTTCCCGCCTGCGATTGTTGTATTGGTAACACTGCCACCGCTGTTAACAATCTGCTGACCATTGTTGTTAATCGTGGTACTTGTAGCATTGCCGCCGCTGGCGATTGACTGGGACCCGCCGCTGTTTACAACGGTATTGATTGCGTTACCGCCGCTGTAGATTAACTCGCTCCCTTGGTCATTAATGGTGGTATTTGTGGCCAGATGTCCGTTGAGTACTGTTAACATACCACCGTTCTCCAGCAGCATATTACTCGCACGGCCTCCGGCAATACTGAAGCTTCCCTTAACGTTGGTGCCATTTATGAAAGAGTCGGTGTCAGTGCTAATGGCGCCACCGCTTTCCTGAGTAATGGCAACAGCACTCCCACCGGAAAACACCGTTAATAAACCATTGTTCTTAATGGTCGTACTTGTAGCGCTACCTCCGCTGTAAATAACCTGTAAGCCGTCGCTATTAATAATGGTGTTCGTGGCGCTGCCGACGACAAACTGCCCCCCACCGTTAATTGTCGTAGCAGTCACGATGGCACCGTCAACAACCATCTGCTGACCACCATTGTTTATTTTAGTGCTCGTGGCACTGGCACCACTCTCGAGGTACTGCTCACCACCGCTGTTGACTGTGGTGCTCGTGGCACTGCCACCACTATAGACAATCTGATAACCACCGCTGTTAACCGTGGTGTTCGTGGCACTGCCACCACTATAGACCTGCTCTCTACCACCATTGATTATTGTGGTGCTCGCAGCACCACCACTAAAGATATCCAGTTGACCACCGCTGCTAACTGTTGTGCTCGTGGCACTACCACCACTGAGCCTCAACAGACCACCACTATTAACAGTTGTGTTAGTCGCAGTATCACCTACAGAAAGGTATACGGCAGAGCTGGGATGTCCAGTTCCTAGATTCTCATTCTCATAGTCAGCTGCCAGCACAGGCTGCGACGGCATAAGCAGGCCGGCAATCAATCCTGCCAGAGCAGTGCGCTTGATTTGACGCGGACGACGTCCCCCTTTACGGGTCAGCTCTGAGGTAACGACCCACATCCCGGTGGATTCGTTCCAGACAGTGTTATATACCTTATTCATTGCTTACTCCTTTTTTCAGGGTGGCCTCAACACCCTGGTCAGTTAAAGAACGGTGAAGTTTATTGATGACGCCATTGACTTGGGCGCCGGTTATCAGCCGGGTACATTCAAATTGCCGGTCGGTATTTTTATGTCTCGGGCACCACAGAAAATCGTGGTGGTCAAAATTGAGTGACGTGTCATCCCAGCATCCGTAGCAGCCATGGGAATTAAATACCCGCCACGGGGTATAAAACTCGCTGTTGGGCAGGCTGAAACCACTTATCAGCACCACCGGAATACCGGTAGCCCATGCCAGCCATGACAGGCCGCTTGCCAGCCCAATAAAGAAACTGGCATGACGCAGCAGGTTCACCCGCTCCTGCAGCGGGAGTTTTCCGGTGAAGTCTTCGGCTCCCCAGGGGATGTGGTTCCAGACAAAGCCCTGGCCATAATGGGCATCCCGGTCAATGCACAGCACCCGGTAGCCCAGCGATTTCAGGTGCGCCACGACCTCACTCCAGCCGGTGCCGTTGTTCCAGTATTTCGCCTGACAGGTGGACTGGGTGGCGATACACACATAAGGCTCCTGGATAACCCGGGGCGCAGAAAGGTCAAGCCGGACGGGGGCTTCGCGCGGGTCAACGCCCAGGATGTAGCCTGCAGAACGGTGAAAACCGACCTTGCGAAAATCCACCGGCTGGTTGTCGGTATCGCCGCCAAAATAGAGCCCCACACGATAGGTGGCATAAGGCGCCTCCGTGCGCGGCTTATCCGGCGTGGAAAACTGTATCTGCGGATACTGAGGTGCCAGCAGGTCGATAATGTCCTGTGCCATCGTGCATTCCAGTTGGCACTTGTGCAGAGACTGGAATCGTTCGGCATAAGGGAACCAGCCGAGCAAATCGCCCAGCGTACCGGTCGGGAATGAAATCAGCACCGGCCGGTCTTTTAATTTCAGGGTTTCATCCAGCAGGGGCGTATCTTCCCCCTGACGGAATACCTGAATGCGGAAACGCACGAAATATTTCTTACTGCTGGTCACCCAGCCTTTATCCACATCGCAGCAGAAAAGAATATTGTCTGAATCCGCATCCAGCAGACGGACGTGCCATTTCCCTTCAGGAAGCAATACACGGGCACCATCATTAAAGTCATAAAAGATATTGTCAGGTCCGGCCTGAGTTGGAGTTTCAGGCGGAGCGATAAAAAATGTATTCTTCAGCGTTGACATATTCTCACCTTCAAAAATATATAAGCGTTGAAAAGCACATGAACTATTAAATATTAGTTACAAAGAACTGACAAAAGCATCCGAATATCTTCTGCTCCCAAGAGGTATAATTGTTTTTTATTGCGTCAGTTGGTTACAAATTCGAGATGCTGTTAAAATTCACTATATTATATTGAAATATCGAGCGATTTTTCTGGAGGTTTATTTACTGTCTGACATCTTGTAATAATTAAGAAGCGTATTAACAACCTGGATGACATGTTCAAACCTGCTGATGCATGCTCCAAAGTAGCCATTACTAACACCATGTTTGTCGCAACAATGAGTTCTGGAGCGATTCAATACGAAATAATCGTGTAATGCCCTGATGATTTTATCGCTGCGGATGGGTGTCAGCTCGATCAGGCACCAGAACTCATCGTCAGACATGCTTCCTGATGGAAGGATATGATTCTTTTTTTCCAGGAAAGAGCTTTGCTGAGGTTGCTGGTCATGTTCTTTTATGCATTCCATCTTCGTCTCCATTAAGCATTATCTAATTCATAACAAGGACTGTCATCATTAAAAACAATACCATCCGGGAGCGAGTTAAAGTATATCAAAGTGAAATTCAGGAAAAAAGAAAATCATTTAGCGTATAATTTTGTATAAATCATTAAATTTATTTTTATAAACCAAAAAATAATCAATATTTAGGTTTTTGTATTGTAATTGTTGGTTTTTATGGTGTGAAACTCTTTTTTTAACAGAGTTGTATTTGTTGGCTTTTTGAGATTGGCAGTATTTCAAATATAGCTTGCTTATGAATGTGGTAAGCAATGTGATTATTTATTGAGGTATTATCAGATGCTTAATTTCCTCAAAGACCAATGTTGCGCCAAATGATGTAGCGTTGAGTTAGCATTTTTCACAATCCGACAAAGAAATTTTCATAGGTTTTCTTAGAAACAGTGCTGGGTGATAAGTACTCCAATTCCAACCACGTGACTGTTTTGACTAAGAGTGTCCAATTGCTGATATGAATATATGCTGGCCTTCAGCGATGAAGATAGCTCGCGGGTATATCATCCTGCTGGCATCTGCAGTTCGACACAGGCATTAATAAGTGGAGGCTTATCCACCAACCGTGAGCATAGATCCAGAACACGTGATCAAGTTGCAACAACTCATCACGTTCGCTCAGTAGCAGAGTTTTGGTGCCTGGCGCCACGTTAAAACGTCCGATAGCTAAAGAAGGTAAAATTGGGGGGCATATTGGGGGCAAAATTGCTTTGGGGGCATGAAAAAGGCTGTATATGTCCACATATGTCTAAATGTGCTGTTTGTGCAACTCATTAAAGAATAACAAGTTATTTATTTTACAATTAGTTAAAAAGACTGATAGTATACCCCCCTATAGTATTTGGAGGGCATATGCCGCATTCACCCGAAGATAAAAAACGCATTCTCACCCGTGTACGCCGTATTCGCGGTCAGGTTGATGCGCTTGAGCGCGCGCTGGAGTCCGGCGAGCCGTGTTTGGCTATCCTGCAACAAATTGCCGCCGTGCGCGGCGCATCCAATGGCCTGATGGGCGAAATGGTTGAGATCCACCTGAAAGACGAACTGGTCAGCGGGGAAACAACCCCAGACCAGCGTGCCGTGCGCATGGCTGAAATCGGCCATCTTCTGCGTGCTTATCTAAAATAACACCATCACCTCGCAATAATGGGAAGAGACAAATGAAATCACGTGCAGCAGTTGCATTCGGCCCCGGCCAACCGTTAAAAATTGTCGAAATCGATGTCGCACCGCCAAAGAAAGGTGAAGTGCTGGTTAAAATTACCCACACAGGCGTGTGCCATACTGATGCTTTTACGCTCTCAGGCGACGATCCGGAAGGGGTTTTCCCGGCGGTGCTCGGCCATGAAGGTGGCGGCATTGTGGTTGAAGTGGGTGAAGGCGTTACCAGCCTGAAAGCGGGCGATCATGTGATCCCGCTATACACCGCAGAATGTGGCGAGTGTAAGTTCTGTAAATCGGGTAAAACTAACCTGTGTCAGGCCGTACGTGCGACCCAGGGCAAAGGTCTGATGCCGGATGGCACAACCCGTTTCTCGTATAACGGCGAGCCGATTTATCACTATATGGGCACCAGCACCTTCAGCGAATACACCGTTTGCGCGGAGATCTCTCTGGCGAAGGTTAACCCGCAGGCTCCGCTGGACAAAGTGTGTCTGCTGGGGTGTGGCGTGACCACCGGTATCGGAGCGGTCCATAACACCGCAAAAGTGAAAGAAGGTGATACCGTCGCCGTATTTGGTCTGGGCGGCATTGGCCTGGCGGTGATTCAGGGCGCGGCGCAGGCGAAAGCCGGGCGTATTCTGGCCGTTGATACCAATCCGGAAAAATTTACGCTGGCAGGTGAAATGGGCGCGACCGATTTCATCAATCCGAAGGATTACGACAAACCGATTCAGGATGTGATTGTCGAGCTTACCGATGGCGGCGTGGACTTTAGTTTCGAATGTATCGGTAACGTTAACGTGATGCGCGCGGCGCTGGAATGCTGCCATAAAGGATGGGGCGAAAGCATCATTATTGGCGTGGCAGGAGCCGGACAAGAGATCAAAACACGCCCGTTCCAGTTAGTTACCGGGCGTGTCTGGCGCGGTTCCGCGTTTGGCGGCGTGAAGGGGCGTACTCAGCTTCCTGGTATGGTTGAAGATGCGATGAGCGGGAAAATTCAGTTGGATCCGTTTATTACCCACCGTTTACCGCTGGAGCAGATTAACGACGCGTTCGATTTAATGCATCAGGGTAAATCCATCCGTACCGTTATCCACTTTGGCGATAACTAATTCATTGGCCAGCGGATTTCACCGCTGGCACTTTCCTGAATTTTTTAGAATTATGTTGTGAAAGTGTGACGAATCCGGCGCTTTTCACGGTAAGTAAACTTCCCGGATTGCCGATGACTATCTAACGGGCGTGTTTTCACGCATAAACCCTACAAGAGAGTCGACGGTCATGGACAACACTACATCGATGCAAGCCCAGCATAAACTGGGCTTTCTGCATCAAATCCGGCTGGTTCCGCTGTTTTCCTCCATTCTCGGTGGCATCCTTCTGCTGTTCGCCTTAAGTTCCGGGCTGGCAAGCTATTTTCTTATGCAGGCCGATCGCGATCAGCGTGACGTGACCGATGAGATTCAGGTCAGGATGGGGTTATCTAACAGCTCTAACCACTTGCGTACCGCGCGTATCAACATGATCCACGCCGGCGCGGCGAGCCGAGCCGTATTGCCGAAATGGATGACATGAAGGCCAATATCGCCGAGGCAGAAAAACGGATTAAGCAGTCGCAGGACGGTTTCAATGCTTATATGTCACGCGCGGTAAAAACGTCTGCCGATGAAGCGTTAGACGCTGAACTGAGCGCCAGCTTCAAAGCCTATACCGACGGCTTACAGCCGATGCTGAAGTACGCTAAAAACGGCATGTTTGAGGCGATCATCAACCATGAAAATGAACAGGCCAGACCGCTGGACTCTGCTTACAACAAGGTGCTGTTAAAGGCGATCGACATTCGTACCACCAGGGCGAATCAGTTAAGCGAACAGGCGCATCAGCGTACACAGCTTGGTATGGCTTTTATGCTGGGCGCATTCGTTCTTGCGCTGGCGCTGACCGTGATGACGTTCATTGTTCTGCGCCGTACCGTCATTCATCCTCTGTTGCGTGCCGCCCAGCGTATTGAGCAAATTTCAGCGGGGGATCTCACCATGCCGGAGGAACCGACCGGGCGCAGCGAAATTGGTCGCCTGAGCCGCCATCTGCAAACAATGCAACGTTCGCTGGGGACAACGGTAGGCACGGTGCGTCAGGGCGCGGAAGAGATTTATCGCGGTACCAGTGAGATTTCGGCGGGGAACACCGATCTGTCTTCACGTACCGAACAACAGGCTGCGGCGATTGAACAAACGGCGGCCAGCATGGAAGAGTTGACGGCGACGGTGAAGCAAAACGCCGACAACGCGCATCATGCGAGCAAGCTGGCAGAAGATGCCTCCGGTAAGGCCAGTCGGGGCGGTCAGATGGTTTCTGGCGTGGTCAAAACCATGGGCAATATCTCAACGAGTTCAAAGAAAATCTCCGAAATCACAGCCGTTATTAACAGCATTGCTTTCCAGACCAATATTCTGGCGCTGAACGCAGCGGTTGAAGCGGCGCGGGCTGGAGAGCAGGGCCGTGGATTTGCCGTGGTTGCCAGTGAGGTGCGCACGCTGGCAAGCCGCAGCGCTCAGGCGGCAAAAGAGATTGAGGGATTGATCAGCGAATCAGTCCGACTGATTGACCAGGGCTCCGGAGAAGTGGTCGCTGCGGGCAATACGATGACGGATATTGTCGATGCGGTAAAACGCGTCACCGACATTATGCTGGAAATTGCAGCGGCCTCTGATGAGCAGAGCCGGGGTATCGTCCAGGTGAGTCAGGCAATTTCAGAAATGGATAAGGTAACGCAGCAAAATGCCTCGCTGGTTGAAGAAGCCTCTGCCGCTGCGGCATCGCTGGAAGAGCAGGCGGCGCGCTTAACGGAAGCTGTTGGCACATTCCGTTTAACAGGGACAAGTGCTATTAAACGCGCGCCTGTGACGACAAAGCCTGACCATTCACGCCCGCAGGCGGCAACTGCCAGTGGCGATAACTGGGAAACGTTTTAACAATAAAATCAATTAAGGGACCTGATGGTCCCTTAATTTTTGGCATCAAAACGGTACGGTTTTGCGTATTGCGGCGATCAGGATCTGCGCGGCCTGAGAGAGCTGCACATCGACACGGGTAAGAATGCCGATGGGTTCACCCGCACCGTGGGTGGGTATCGGCAACGACACCAGCGTCGCCTGGCGTAAATCTTCTCTAACTGCGCCTGAAGGGACAAACCACACATAGTCGTAATCGACCGTCAGTTGGCGGGAGAGCGATGCTGACAGCGTTTCAATACAGCCCGGCGGCATTTTGCAGCCCTGACTTTGCAACAACGCCTCTGCGTGCTGGCGAGGGGCGGTTCCTTTTGGTGAAACCACCACCGGCCACTCCATCACCCGACTCAGCGTAATGGTTTCCTGCAACAACGGGTGGTTAGGGCGCACGACCAGTTTGAGCGATTCCAGAAATAACAGCTCGTAGTTCAGACCAACCATCAATTCCGGATCGGCCATACGGCCAATGCCGAGATCAATTTCCCCTGACTTTAAACCCGCCAGGATCATGGGATTACTCATGGTGGCAACCTGCAGCGTGGTCTCCATTTGCTGCTTATGGAACGGGCCAATGACCGCCGGCAGAATGCCCAGGGCCGCGGTGGGTAAGGCGCCAATCCGTACGACATCCGTCTGTGACTCTTCGCGCTGGTTTAAGGCTTGTCCGGCGGTGTTGAGCGCATCCAGCACTCTGACTGCGTGGGTAAGAAACTGTTCTCCGGGCAGCGTTAATTGTGCGCCAAGGCGGCCACGCTCAAAGAGCCGGGTACCGGTCAGTTGCTCCAGTTCATTCAGCGTTTTGGAGAGGGCTGGTTGGCTCAGGTTAAGGGTCTCAGCCGCGCGGCCCAACGTTCCCTGCTGTGCAACGGCGACAAAAGTATGAAGGTGGCGCAAGCGAATGCGCTGATTGAACAGAACATTTTTTTCCATAAGCGATGTTAAAAACAGAGTCGTATCGGTGACAAGTGAAGTTGTTTGATTTTGATAACTTGATAGCAAAATATTATTAACATTTATCCCATTTTACTTACAAATGATTTATTTTGCTTATGTTTTGTACAGCGCTGCCGGGTGGTGGGATCATGGAAGAGAATGCGTCCAGCCGATATACTTTCGTTATTGTTTGCTTTTGAACCATTCTCTTCACAAGGTACTGATTAATGATAGATGTAATAGGGCACCTTAACCCCGATAGCGATGCCATTTGTACCGCCGCCATGACGGCGCGTTGGCTTACTTTACGTGGCCAGCAGGCGACGGCATGGCGTCTGGGCGAACCTAACCGCGAAACGCAATTTATCTTTGAGCATGCAGGACTGACGATGCCCGAACGGCTGACGTTTGAACTGACCGATCGTGATGTGTGGCTGGTCGATTTCACCGAGCCTGCCCAGGGGCCGGCATCGCTGGCAGAAAGTAACGTCGTGGGAATTATCGATCATCACCGACTCGGTGGATTAGTCACTCGTCTGCCACCTGAAGTGTGGGTGAAGCCAGTCGGCAGTAGCGCGACGCTGTTATGGCAACTGATGACGGAAGAGGAGCGCAGCCAGTTGTCTGCCGCTGAGGCCGTTTTATTGCTGGGTGCCGCATTGAGTGACACTGTCACGCTTCGTTCGCCAACGACCACCTCTGACGATCGCCTGGCGGTGGAGGCCCTGGCCCAAAAAACCGGTGTGGATCTCGAGGCGTTTAGTCGCGACCTGCTGTCTGCTAAAACAAGCGTGGAAGGCATGAGCGCTCGCGAGCTTCTGCAGAAAGACATTAAAACCTTCACCATTCATGGACATTCTGTTTGTGTGGCGCAGCTTGAACTGTATGCGCTGCAACAGGTGGATGCGGTGTTGGACGATCTCCGTCTGGAAATGGCGCGCTATGCAGAGGAAAAGAATGCCGCTCTGGTTGTACTGATGCTCACCGATATCAATCTGGGCGACACCAGCCTGTGGTTTGCCGGTCCAGAGCTGTCAGACATCCCGCAGCCCTGTAAGGTGGAGGGGATGCTCAGCCGTAAAAAACAGATGTTGCCCTGGCTGGAAAGTCATTTAAAACCACGCCAGTAGGTTCTGTTCACCGTCTGTAGGGGTGGGAAATTTACGCGGGGTCACACTTTGTAAATTCTTCCCACCGGAGTCAGCGGCGTTTTCTACACTCCAGGTAATATTCACTGGAGGCATGACATTATGGCGAACACCATCACGGCAGATGAGATTCGGGAACAATTTTCGCAGGCAATGTCAGCAATGTACCAGCAGGAAGTCCCGCAATATGGCACGTTGCTGGAACTTGTCGCTGATGTGAATCTGGCGGTACTGGAAAATAATCCTACGCTGCATGAAAAACTGGCGAATGCAGATGAGCTGGCCCGGCTAAACGTTGAGCGCCACGGCGCCATTCGGGTGGGCACTGCGCAGGAGCTTTCTACGCTACGCCGGATGTTTGCCATTATGGGCATGTATCCGGTGAGTTATTACGATCTCTCCCAGGCCGGTGTTCCCGTGCATTCCACCGCGTTTCGTCCCATTGACGATGCGTCGCTTTCGCGCAACCCGTTTCGGGTATTCACCTCGTTATTGCGGCTCGAATTAATCGAAAACGCCGCGCTACGGCAAAAAGCCGCGGAGATCCTCGCGAAACGCGATATTTTCACCCGTCGTTGTCACGAGCTGCTGGATGAGTTTGATGTGCAGGGCAGTTTTACGCCTGAGCAGGCGCAGGAGTTTGTGCAAGAAGCGCTGGAAACTTTCCGCTGGCATCAGCATGCCACGGTCGATGAGGCGACCTATCACGCATTGCACAATGAGCACCGGCTGATTGCTGATGTGGTGTGTTTCCCTGGGTGTCATATTAACCATCTGACGCCGCGTACGCTGGATATCGACCGGGTTCAGTCGATGATGCCGGAGTGCGGCATTGAACCCAAAATACTGATTGAAGGGCCGCCGCGCCGCGAGGTGCCCATTTTATTGCGCCAGACCAGTTTTAAAGCGCTGGAAGAGCCGGTGTTATTTGCCGGTGAAATGCGTGGCACTCACACGGCGCGTTTTGGTGAAATCGAACAGCGCGGCGTGGCCCTGACGCCGAAAGGCAGAGCGTTGTACGACGAATTGCTGAATAAAGCGGGAACGGGAAAAGACAACCTGACACATCAGCTGCATTTGCAGGAGGTGTTCAAAGCATTCCCGGACAGCGAATTTCTGCTGCGCCAGCAGGGGCTTGCCTGGTTCCGCTACCGGCTGACGCCGTCGGGCGAGGCGCATCGACAGGCGATTCGCCCGGATGACGACCCGCAGCCGCTCATTGAGCGGGGCTGGCTGGTTGCTCAGCCCATTACCTACGAAGATTTTTTACCGGTGAGCGCCGCGGGGATTTTCCAGTCTAATCTGGGGAATGAAACTCAGGCCCGTAGCCACGGTAATTCCAGCCGCGACGCGTTTGAACAGGCGCTGGGGTGTGCGGTTTATGATGAGTTTGCGCTGTATCAGGAGGCGCAAGATCGAAGTAAACGGCGGTGTGGTTTACTTTAATTGAATTTACATGGGATTCGGTCTGTTCCCATCGACATAAAATATTTTCGATTTTGTACAGATAATCGGCGACCAACAATTGGATTATTAATGAATTTTGTCTAGAGTGAGCGGTCAGAAATGTGCACTCTCTTGCCGCTGATTATGGCCGGCGCGGGACCATTTACACGACCAGAAGGACTTACTTTCAGGCATGAATCGCAGACGATTTATTAAAGGTTCAATGGCAATGGCCGCCGTGTGCGGAACCAGTGGTATTGCATCACTCTTTTCCAGCGCCGCCTTTGCGGCAGAGTCTGACATTGCAGACGGAAAAACCGTACGTTTTGATTTTTCCGTTCTGCAATCGATGGCCCATGACTTAGCACAGAAGCCCTGGGGCGGCGCACCGCGCGCGTTACCTGACACGCTGGCGAAACTGACGCCGCAGGCCTACAACAGCATTCAATATGACGCAGAGCAGTCTCTGTGGAACAATGTTGAAAATCGTCAGCTTGATGCGCAGTTCTTCCACGTGGGAATGGGCTTCCGTCGCCGCGTACGCATGTTCTCGGTTGATGGCAGCACGCATATGGCGCGCGAAATCCACTTCCGTCCGGAACTGTTTAAATACAATGATGCGGGTGTGGATACCAAACAGCTGGAAGGGCAGACTGACCTCGGGTTCGCCGGGTTCCGCGTGTTTAAAGCGCCAGAATTAGCCCGTCGCGATATCGTTTCTTTCCTGGGCGCCAGCTATTTCCGCGCCGTGGATGACACCTATCAGTACGGTTTATCGGCCCGCGGTCTGGCGGTAGATACCTACACCGACAGCAAAGAAGAGTTTCCTGATTTCACCTCTTTCTGGTTCGAAACGGTCAAACCGGGCGCAACCTCCTTTACCGTGTATGCGCTTCTCGACAGCCCCAGCGTAACCGGTGCATTTAAGTTCGTGATCCACTGCGAGAAAACGCAGGTGATCATGGATGTACAAAACCACATCTATGCGCGCAAAGACATCAAGCAGCTCGGTATTGCACCGATGACCAGCATGTTTAGCTGCGGCAACAACGAACGTCGGATGTGTGACACCATTCACCCGCAAATTCATGATTCCGACCGTCTGGCGATGTGGCGGGGCAATGGCGAGTGGATCTGCCGCCCGCTGAATAACCCGCAAAAACTGCAGTTCAACGCCTATACCGATAACAACCCGAAAGGGTTTGGCTTGCTGCAGCTCGATCGCGACTTCTCCCATTACCAGGATATCATGGGCTGGTACAACAAGCGTCCGAGCCTGTGGGTCGAACCGCGTAACCAGTGGGGCAAGGGGACTATCGGCCTGATGGAGATCCCGACGACCGGCGAAACGCTGGATAACGTCGTCTGCTTCTGGCAGCCTGAAAGGTCGATCAAAGCGGGCGATGATCTGGAATTCAAATATCGCCTGTACTGGAGCGCTCAACCGCCGGTGCGTTCACCGCTGGCTCGCGTGATGGCGACCCGAACAGGCATGGGCGGCTTCCCGGAAGGATGGGCGCCGGGCGAGCACTACCCGGAAAAATGGGCGCGACGTTTTGCTGTTGATTTCGTCGGTGGCGATCTAAAAGCCGCCGCGCCGAAGGGTATTGAACCGGTGATTACGCTCTCCAGCGGTGAAGCGAAACAGATTGAGATCCTTTACGTGGAACCTATCGACGGTTATCGCATTCAGTTTGACTGGTATCCGACCTCTGACTCAACCGATCCGGTAGATATGCGTATGTTCCTGCGTTGTCAGGGCGACGCCATCAGTGAAACCTGGCTGTATCAGTACTTCCCGCCAGCGCCGGATAAACGTCAGTACGTTGACGACCGCGAGATGCGTTAATCACTCCCTTTACGGCTCTCCGAATGGGGGGCCGAATCTGTAATCCTCTTCACAACCATTCTGTACACTATTTACTCGATCCCGTTCGCATTTTTCTGTAAGTCAAGTGGGTACTCTGGAGGTGTGTATTTCTTATACACGTCCTTTTCCACTAACAGGGAGAAAGTATGTTTCCAGAATACAGAGACCTTATTTCCCGACTGAAATCCGAGAACCCTCGCTTTCTGTCCTTATTCGAAAAACACAACAGCCTTGATCATGAGATCTCCAGACTGGAAGGTTCGGATGGTCGGGGGTATAGTTTGGACATTGTTCGCCTTAAGAAACAGAAACTCCACCTGAAGGAAGATCTGCTCAAAATATTGCAAAAAGAGAGTGTCAGTGAGAGCTAAGTAAAACGGCGCTTGCTGTGTAAAAGGGCTTCCAAAAGGGAGCCCTTCCTGTTTTTATTTGATTGAGCAGGGTGGCCTGCTTAACCATCATAACGGAATGAAAATGTCAGAAGTGATTACCATCAATGACACGCTGGAACTGCGTGCCGTAGAAGAGCAACACGTCACGCCTCTGCATCAGTTGGTGCTTAAAAATAAAAGCTGGCTCCAGCAGTCGCTGAACTGGCCGCAGTTTGTTGCCTCTGAGGAGGACACCCGCAAGAATGTGCAGGGCAATATGATGTTGCACCAGCGCGGTTACGCCAAAATGTTCCTGATTTTTGCGCAAGAAAATGTGGTCGGGGTTATCTCGTTTAACCAGATAGAACCGTTGAACAAAGCGGCTTATATCGGCTACTGGCTGGATGAGGAGCATCAGGGTAAAGGCATCATGTCCCAGGCGCTACAAGCCTTAATTCATCATTATGCGCAGCGTCAGGAGATTCGCCGCTTCGTGATTAAATGTCGCGTAGAAAACGTTGAGAGTAACCAGGTGGCGCTACGTAATGGCTTCCAACTGGAAGGATGTATGCAACAGGCGGAATTCCTTAATGGTGATTACTATGATGTGAATCTCTACGCCCGCATCATTGATGGCTCTTCAGAATAAACCTGCGATAGGCGTGCGCGTAATGCGCTGTTCACCGTTAATCACTTTCGGTCCGCGTAGGTGAATGGTATCGCCATCAAACGCCTGGATATGCGCCTGACCGGTTATCTCAATGTGATGCTCGATCAGCACTTCGCCCAGCACGCAGACGTGGCCTTCAATCAGGATGTGGTCGTCTAACTGGAGCGGTCCACCGCGTAATTGCGCATGACCGCCGACCAACACGTGGTGTTTCAGCACGCAGTTACCTTCAACTACCGCGTGCTCCGCCACCTGCGAGCTGTAGCGTAGGGTAGGTATGGCATCTTCTTCGCTCCCGGCGATGACGCGCGCATATCCATAGACTTTGGCGCAATCGCAAATCCAGACATTGTTCTCTTCATTACCTTCCACCTGTGCGAAATCAAAAACTTCCGCCCGATGTTCAATAAAGGCATAGTTGATTTTCGCATCGCCATAGATCTGCGCCTGATGCACCACTCGTGAGTGGCTGACAAAAGCCCGATCATAAATTTGCAGGAGCTGGTCGCTTTCACGGGTTAGCCCCCTGGCGGCGATGATTTCAGAGTCACACATCACGCGCGCATCACCAAAGAGAAGGCACTCGCCGCGAACCACAGAATCCTGAATGGTGACGTTGTCACGTATTTGCGCATTATGACTGATTTCAGCCCGGTCAATCCACACGTCATCGCTAATTTGCGCGCCATCTCTGACCACGCTTGCCTGAGTAATGCGGGCGTTTCCTGTAATCGTCGCGCCGGAAAATGCGAGCGCGTTTTCATCGTAAATCCAGCAATCACCGCTTTGTGACAGCACGCTTTCATTATCGATCCAGCCTCCGGGCGTACCGGCCTGGACATCATTAAAATCAGTGAGCGCAATGATTTGGCGTAGTAATACGCTTTTTTTATTGCCATTATCCTGGTAACTAAAGGATCGAGACTCATCGCTGAGACGATATTTGGTCATAGCTCATTTCCATGTTGCGCACCTTAGTTAAACGTAGCAAAGTTTTCCGCACTGGCTAAATCAGCGGAAATTCCATAAAATGCATTTCAAATATACTTTAAAAAATAAACAAAATGAGTAAGAACAAACAGAGTGAGCGGGTCCTCAATCTTCCGGCTGGTTATTTTGGCATGGTACTGGGCATCATTGGGATGGGGTTTGCGTGGCGTTATGCCAGTCAGGTGTGGCCTGTGAGTCACTTGATTGGCGACGGTTTAGTGATCCTCGCAATGGTCATTTGGGGGCTGCTGACGCTGGCTTTTCTGAGCCGTTTACTGCGTTTTCCGCATAGCGTATTGGCGGAAATTCGTCACCCGGTGATGAGCAGCTTTGTCAGTCTGTTTCCGGCCACAACGATGCTGGTCGCGATTGGTTTTGTCCCGTGGTATCGAGCGCTGGCGATTGGGTTGTTCAGCATTGGTGTGGTGATACAGCTGGCCTACGCCGCCTGGCAAACGGCAGGGTTGTGGCGTGGATCGCATCCAGAGGAAGCCACCACGCCGGGTCTGTATCTGCCGACCGTCGCCAATAACTTTATCAGTGCAATGGCCTGTGGCGCACTGGGTTTCAACGACGCAGGATTGGTGTTTTTGGGCGCCGGGGTTTTTTCCTGGCTCAGCCTGGAGCCGGTGATTCTGCAACGTTTACGTAGCTGCGGCGAGTTGCCTGCGGTATTACGTACTTCACTTGGCATTCAACTGGCGCCTGCGCTGGTCGCCTGCAGCGCCTGGCTTAGCGTTAACGGCGGCGAGGGCGATACGTTAGCCAAAATGTTGTTCGGCTATGGTCTGCTGCAACTGCTGTTCATGCTACGGCTCATGCCGTGGTATTTGTCACAGCCATTTAATGCGTCTTTCTGGAGCTTCTCGTTTGGCGTGTCGGCTCTGGCAACAACAGGGCTGCATCTGGGCCACGGTAGCGAGTCAGGATTTTTTCATACGCTGTCGATCCCACTGTTTATTTTTACCAATTTTATCATTGCATTATTACTGGTACGTACGTTTGCATTGCTGATGCAGGGGAAACTGCTCATCCGCACGGAGCGTGCTGCATTACTGAAATCTGAGGATAAATAATGACCCTTTGCGACGAAAACTACTTTACTGAGAAATACGATTTAACTCGTACGCATTCCGATGTTGTTGAAGCGGCAAACATTGTTAAGCCAGGTAAAACGTTAGACCTGGGCTGCGGTAACGGTCGTAACAGCCTGTACCTTGCGGCAAACGGTTATGACGTGACAGCATGGGATAAAAATCCCATGAGCATCGCTAACCTTGAGCGTATAAAAGCGGCGGAAGGGCTGACCAATCTGCACGCGAACGTCGCGGATCTCAACGCATTACACTTTGATGGCGAATATGATTTTATTCTTTCTACCGTTGTGCTGATGTTCCTTGAAGCCAAAACTATCCCTGGCCTTATTGAAAATATGCAGCGGTGCACTAAACCGGGCGGATATAACTTAATCGTCGCGGCGATGGATACCGATGATTTTCCGTGTACCGTGGGTTTCCCGTTCGCGTTTAAAACCGGAGAATTGCGCAATTATTACAGCGGATGGGATCTGCTGAAATATAACGAAGACGTGGGTGAACTTCATCGTACGGATGAAAACGGTAATCGAATTAAACTGCGCTTTGCCACAATGCTGGCACGCAAAACTGCCTGAACCTCCCGCCTGGGTTAACTCTTTCTGCGCTCAGCATTTTTTGTGCCGGGCGTAGAGAGAAAATTGTGCGGTGTTTACCATTTTTAGTACATCCAAAATGAAACGGTTTTGCTATCCTTTTTAAGCATCATTGCGAAAACTAAAGGGATCGTTTCATGCGTACTCAAACTTTATTTAAAGTTGCAGTGCTTACTGGCTTGTTGGCATTATCCGGCTGTGCGTCAAAAGTGACTGCGCCGGATAAATATTCTGGGTTTTTAAAAAATTACTCTGATTTGAAGGAAACACAATCAGCATCGGGACAAACCGTACTCCGTTGGGTTGATCCGAGCTACAACGAATCCAAATATGACAACATTGTATATAACCCGGTAACGTATTATCCGGTAATGACTCCAACTTACTGATAGTGTTTTATGTTCAGATAATGCCCGATGACCTTGTCATGCAGCTCCACCGATTTTGAGAACGACAGTGACTTCCGTCCCAGCCTTGCCAGATGTTGTCTCAGATTCAGGTTATGTCGCTCAATGCGCTGAGTGTAACGCTTGCTGATTACGTGCAGCTTTCCCTTCAGGCGGGATTCATACAGCGGCCAGCCATCCGTCATCCATACCACGACCTCAAAGGCCGACAGCAGGCTCAGAAGACGCTCCAGTGTGGCCAGAGTGCGTTCACCGAAGACGTGCGCCACAACCGTCCTCCGTATCCTGTCATACGCGTAAAACAGCCAGCGCTGACGTGATTTAG
>NZ_JAOWDG010000071.1:0-6191 GCF_030334745.1 Citrobacter sp. Cb080
TGATGTAGCCCCCTGAAACACCGGACAGTAGCTGTATCTCCAGATAAGAGATAGGCTTGAATATATGTCTAACACTAACGCCAATTTTGAGATGACCGGGATCCTGTTAGGGCAAGAAGTCCGTAAACGTAAAACTCCTCAGGAGAAGATCGCCATTATCCAGCAGACGATGGAGCCGGGTATGAATGTCTCCCATGTCGCCCGCCTGCATGGTATCCAGCCCAGCCTGCTGTTTAAGTGGAAGAAGCAATATCAGGAAGGCAGCCTCACCGCCGTTGCGGCTGGAGAGGAAGTCGTTCCTGCTTCTGAGCTTACTGCTGCTCTGAAGCAGGTCCGGGAGCTTCAGCGCCTTCTGGGCAAGAAGACGATGGAAGTTGAGATCCTGAAAGAAGCCGTGGAGTACGGTCAGTCGCGAAAATGGATAGCGCACGCGCCCTTGTTGCCAAAGGACGGGGAATAGCCATGGTCTGCCGGACCATGGGCGTGTCGCGTGCGCAACTGTCACTGCGGATTAACCGTTCTGCCGACTGGCAGGACAGGCGCTGTAACCGGCGTAATGAAGAAGCAGACGCAGAAATACTGTCGGCTATCCTCAACATTATCAGCGATATGCCGAGTTATGGTTATCGACGCGTGTGGGGCATCCTGCGCAAGCAACGTCGCACAGAGGGACAGCTACCTGTGAATGCCAAACGGCTTTACAGGATAATGCGTGAGCATAACCTGTTGTTGTTGCATCACAAACCAGAGCGACCGAAGCGTGAACATAAGGGCAAGATAGCGGTGGCAGAAAGCGATATGCGCTGGTGTTCAGATGGCTTCGAGTTCGGCTGCGACAACGGCGAAAAACTGCGGGTAACGTTCGCGCTGGACTGCTGCGACCGTGAGGCCATAGACTGGGCAGCAAGCACGGGAGGCTATGACAGTTCGACCGTGCAGGATGTGATGCTGAGGTCGGTGGAAAAGCGCTTCGGCGACAGGTTGCCCGACACAGCGGTGCAGTGGCTGACGGATAACGGTTCAGCGTATACCGCGTATGAAACGCGGAGGTTCGCGAGAGAGCTGAATCTGGAGCCCTGCACAACAGCGGTGAGCAGCCCGCAGAGTAATGGCATGGCCGAACGGTTCGTGAAAACGATGAAAGAAGACTATATCGCGTTCATGCCAAAACCGGATGTGAGAACAGCACTGCGAAACCTTGCAGTAGCGTTCACGCATTACAATGAAAACCACCCGCACAGCGCGCTGGGATATCACTCCCCGAGGGAATACCGGCGGCAGCGGACATCGTTAACTTAAGATACAAAAGCTGTTCGGAGATGGAGGGTCAAGATCATCAAACGCTCTTTATCTGTCTTTTTGAAACCTGTAAAACAGACGTCAAAAGTTAGGGTTTTGGGCTTGGTCGCCTTGGTTAGATGGATGTAATTTTCTGATAGGAAGGACTGACAGGCTTGCTGTGCTTCATCAGCAGATGTGCATTCTTGAAGTATTCTATCTTTACGAAACGTTCTTATTGAATGGGCTGATTGGCATATACCCTGAATGTGGTTATCGCTGTGGCTAACACTGCTTATTGAATGGGCACCAATGCGCGCATTTGCATTGATGTAAACAAAGTGCATTTCTTCCATGTGAATCACCTTTATTACACAAACGGCTAAGACGTTATGAACGGTGGGCAAATTGGCTGCCGCCATTTTGCCGCCACAGCCAAACAAAAAGGGGTTACGTTTTCACGTAACCCCTTGTTTTATTTGGTGGGCTGGCGGAGTCTGAATAAATCCCCCAACCTATTAAAAGTAAGAGGTTTTTTCGTATTCAACTTTCAGTTGTGTACCTAAACGTGTACCAATTTTCTCACAGTAGCAGCGTTGTATCTCGTATAAACAGGGAACTAAATATGCTGTTAATCATGGGGCAGCATCATTAGGAGGGTATACATTGACCGATGTACTTACACGATGAAACTCTAGTATGTTGCCAGTATGGTGACCAGGGATAGCTTCAAACACCCCAAGAAATCGGTACAGTGTCCTGTTCAGCTCATCACGAGAATGTGCCATAACAATTCGTTTATCCCAGCGTTCTGTGTATCCCTCATCATCTTTTATATTCCGCTCTATGATTTTGTTACCATCATCAGTCAATTCATTTCCCCAATCTGAATTTCCATATAGTTTTGGAAACCAAACCATGCATTTTCCTGATAGACCCATTGCTTCACTTATGTGAGAAGGAATGCTCCAACCGCCAGACTGATGATGTCCTTTGTTGTAACCGAAACAGTTCAAAGCATCCCGGTGGTATCTGAAGACGGCATCTGGACCTACAGATATCCTTCCTGCCTTAAGATGAGGACGAGCTGTATATTTATTATCATAATCCCATTCTTTGAATTTTTTATCTTTAATCATTCTATTTTTACGATTGCGTATCAACTCAATAAATTCATTGATATAACGATCGAAAATTTCAAGACTTATTTCGCTGGCGGGAATTCTTTTCTCTAAAAATCCTGTAACTTCAGTAATATCCATACGACGTTTCGCATCATCTATTTGTGATTGCTCACTGTTGTGATGCCCTTCATCAATTTCAAGATAAAGATCCAGTTGTGGGAAAAATAAATCTGCTAAATAGATTTTTCCATTTTCTTTTCTGACACATTGCTGGCAGACAAATTCAATATCGGGATCATTTAAAAGATGATAAATGCGAGTTACTGCATAATGTTCCCATCGTTTTTTTGAGGTTTTCGTAAGTGAACGTAGGATGTAATCAGTTTTATCCATTTATATGCCTTCCTTCTTTGTTCTTCATGTAATGTGCTTTTTCTTATGGCGATAGTGTTACCTATCGCCATAAGATGCGTAAGTATTTTTTTAATCTAACTGTTTATACTGTTAACTTCGATGATTTTCCATTTTATATCATGTGGTTAAGCGGTAGTGAGTTGGTGAGGAGTGAAAAGTTGACTCTTCCCCTTTGTGATTTTTGCTCGTTCTGGATCTGCCCGGTCAGGCGATGTGGTGGGGGGATAAAAAGTTTTTTCAGGTTTTACTGTTCACACTGTTCACCTCTGGTTTTTTATTAATAATTTCATGGTGATACAGGGTGAATATACGGTGAAGGGTGAACAGTGGATTGTTCACCCTGTGGCAATGAGCAGAAAGAAAAAGACCGGCTGTTGCCGGTCTGAGGTGGGTTATGTCGCCGCGGGGTCGTCGCACTTCGGCAGCCAGTCGCCGTAGCTTTCCTCTTTCAGCGACAGATTGGTTTGTATCCCCTGCTTGGTGTGCCGCTTCTCATAATTCAGGCCGAACTCTTTCAGCATCATGGGCAGCCCCAGCCCGAACATTTTCAGGCTGAGCACGTTCCTGTATCCGTTAGCCTCCATATAGGCCAGATACGCGTGATAAAGATATTTACGGTAATTACGCGGGATAATACTGGCATTACCCATAAACATCCCGTTGGTCTGCGGGAGCATTTCCAGATAGCCGCAAAAATCAAACGTCGGGTCAGCATCGCGCTTGATGCTGAGTGCCTCGTCGGAGTTCTGCTGCGACTGGAGCAGTGCGCGGGCGGTCATCGGGTCGCTGAATTTCTGCATAAGCTGGCGCACAATGACGGCCAGCTCGCGTGCAATTTTATCCCTGAGCTGCGGGTCGCGTTCTTCCGGCGCAATCTGCTCCGGGAAGTGAATAATCACCCGGCGACGTGACACCCCGCCGCTGCGGTCGGTGAAGCGCATGGGATTATTGTTCACGGCCAGAATCACTGCCGGAATATGTGTTGAGTACGGGTTCTGGTATTTCGGGTCAACTGAGACCGCATCGCCGCCGGTGATGGCCTTAAGCCCTGCGCCGTCGCCGCTCCATTTTTCCTGGTCTGGCAGACGGATTAGCGAGAAGCCAATCAGGGATGCACGTTTGCGCGGGTCTTCCAGTGTGTCGATATCGGCTGACGTGGCATTATCTTCCCCGGCAAGCAGGGTCGCGATTTCAGCCAGAATACTTTTGCCACTCCCGCCGGGACCGGTGACTTCGAGAAAGAGCTGCCAGTCGTAACGGTTCGCCAGCACCATAAACAGCGCAGCCAGAATCACGTCGCGTTTTTGTGGACTTTTACCGGCCGCACGGTCGAGCCAGCGCCAGAAGTTCGGCGCGTGCGTCTCCAGCGTTTCCCCTTCCACCGGCGGGGTAAAATCCACGTCGCACAGCGTGCGCAGCCAGTGCGATTTGTGGTGCGGGCTGAATACGCCGCTCTGGGTATCGAGTACCCCGTTGCGAAAACCAATCAGACGGCGCGCCGGTGTATCCTGCTGCGGAATAATCAGTTTCAGGGTCTCCACCACCGAGGCAATTTTCCCGGATGAGAACGGGGCGCGTAAGCGCTGGAATAAATCAGCCACATTCCGTGAAAAAGTGGCGGCAGGGATATTTTTCCAGATGCCGTTTTCATAGCGGGACAGGAGCTGGCCGTTCGCATCCACCGCCAGCGCTTCGCCGTAATGCTCATGCACCCGCAAAGCCTTGTCGCTGGCGCTCATGGCGGTAAATTCCGCCTCACTCATGGTATCAAACGGACTTTGTGCCGGAGGCCGGATAGCGTCATAAATGGCTTTGCGCGTGGCTTCCTCGCCGTACTGTATAAACGCATCATTCCAGTCACCGAACACCGGCGGCAGGGCAACAATGCCCTCACAGGCATCTGCGGCCGCAGCGGCTTTACTCTGGCCGTCGCCGTTAAGGTCACGGTCGGCGGCGAGGACAATCTGACAGGCCGGGTGTTTATGACGGGCAAGGCTCGCCAGAGAAAGGAGGTTCACCGACGACAGTGCCACCATGACGGTTTCGCCGGTCAGGTGATGTACGGTGAGCGCGGTCGCATAGCCCTCCGCTATCCACAGGCGTTTTCCGGCCTGTTTTTTCCCTTCGATGACATGACATGCCCCTTTAACCTGGCCGCCTTTCAGAGTGCGTTTGAGACCGTCAGCATTGATAAGCTGAAGGTTAACCAGTGCGCCGGTATCGTCATACAGCGGGACAACCACATCCCCGGTGTGGAACGTCACGCCGCCGGTTTTATGCATGACGGTGAGCGTCAGACATTCCAGAGCGGGGAAACCCTTGCGGGTGAGGTAGGCGTTGCCGGTGGCCGGTCGGGTTTTCTCCATGAGCCTGACGGCCAGCGCGGTCGCCGCTTTGCGGTCGGCCTCCGTTTCAGCCTCTGCGGCCGCAATCACTTCCGGGGCAACCGGCGGCAGGTTGCCGGTCACGGCGTTTATCTTTCCGGCAGCTTCTGACGGGGTCACGCCAAATACTTTCTCTACCAGCTTAAGCCCGTCACCTGCACCGCACTGATTGCAGAACCACGTCCCGCGCCCCTCTTTATCGTCAAAGCGGAAACGGTCAGAGCCGCCGCATACCGGGCAGGACTGATGGCGGTTTTTAATCACCCTCACACCCAGTGCCGGGAGAATGTTCGACCAGTGGCCGCACGCCTGTTTTACGGTTTCTGTTACGTTCATTTTCATGGTTATTTTCTCCCTCAGTGCAGTACCGGCGACGTGATATGACGGGCGCAAAGCTCATCCATCACGGCCAGCCCGAGAAAGGACAGCGACGGGGCGGCTTTCAGTGGTCCGGCTTCCATTAAATCTTCCAGCAGTGCACAGGCAATCTGACGGCCTTTTTCCTCGCCGTGCTGGCGCAGGTAGAAGCCCTCCAGCTCGGCGGCAATGGCGCTTTCCAGCGCGTCGAGGGTGAGGTGCGGGTAGCGGTGCTGGCGTTCGCACAGGGTCAGCCATGCACAGGCCACTGCGCGACGATACAGCGCGGCGCGTAATACGGGCGGTAATGGCTTTTTCATACGTTACCCTCCCCGGTAAGCCACTGCTGATTGCAGCGTTCGACCACGCCGTCGAGCTGGGCGGTCATGAGGTAAATCACGGAGGTGAGCTGTAACTGCTGCGCCGGGTCACGACGAACGGTGGCGCAGTCCTGCACCTGCATCAGGTCGCCGACGAGCTGGCCGACGTTGCGCATATGCTCCAGACATTCGAGGTCACGGGCGGTAATGGTGGTGTGTCTCATGCGCGCACCTCCGCAACCGGCAGACGGCCAGCGAACGAGAGAACGTAATCGCGAACGAGAGAAAGACGTGCGGCGTGCTCATCACCGGCA
>NZ_JAOWDG010000072.1:0-105106 GCF_030334745.1 Citrobacter sp. Cb080
TGATGTAGCCCCCTGAAACACCGGACAGTAGCTGTATCTCCAGATAAGAGATAGGCTTGAATATATGTCTAACACTAACGCCAATTTTGAGATGACCGGGATCCTGTTAGGGCAAGAAGTCCGTAAACGTAAAACTCCTCAGGAGAAGATCGCCATTATCCAGCAGACGATGGAGCCGGGTATGAATGTCTCCCATGTCGCCCGCCTGCATGGTATCCAGCCCAGCCTGCTGTTTAAGTGGAAGAAGCAATATCAGGAAGGCAGCCTCACCGCCGTTGCGGCTGGAGAGGAAGTCGTTCCTGCTTCTGAGCTTACTGCTGCTCTGAAGCAGGTCCGGGAGCTTCAGCGCCTTCTGGGCAAGAAGACGATGGAAGTTGAGATCCTGAAAGAAGCCGTGGAGTACGGTCAGTCGCGAAAATGGATAGCGCACGCGCCCTTGTTGCCAAAGGACGGGGAATAGCCATGGTCTGCCGGACCATGGGCGTGTCGCGTGCGCAACTGTCACTGCGGATTAACCGTTCTGCCGACTGGCAGGACAGGCGCTGTAACCGGCGTAATGAAGAAGCAGACGCAGAAATACTGTCGGCTATCCTCAACATTATCAGCGATATGCCGAGTTATGGTTATCGACGCGTGTGGGGCATCCTGCGCAAGCAACGTCGCACAGAGGGACAGCTACCTGTGAATGCCAAACGGCTTTACAGGATAATGCGTGAGCATAACCTGTTGTTGTTGCATCACAAACCAGAGCGACCGAAGCGTGAACATAAGGGCAAGATAGCGGTGGCAGAAAGCGATATGCGCTGGTGTTCAGATGGCTTCGAGTTCGGCTGCGACAACGGCGAAAAACTGCGGGTAACGTTCGCGCTGGACTGCTGCGACCGTGAGGCCATAGACTGGGCAGCAAGCACGGGAGGCTATGACAGTTCGACCGTGCAGGATGTGATGCTGAGGTCGGTGGAAAAGCGCTTCGGCGACAGGTTGCCCGACACAGCGGTGCAGTGGCTGACGGATAACGGTTCAGCGTATACCGCGTATGAAACGCGGAGGTTCGCGAGAGAGCTGAATCTGGAGCCCTGCACAACAGCGGTGAGCAGCCCGCAGAGTAATGGCATGGCCGAACGGTTCGTGAAAACGATGAAAGAAGACTATATCGCGTTCATGCCAAAACCGGATGTGAGAACAGCACTGCGAAACCTTGCAGTAGCGTTCACGCATTACAATGAAAACCACCCGCACAGCGCGCTGGGATATCACTCCCCGAGGGAATACCGGCGGCAGCGGACATCGTTAACTTAAGATACAAAAGCTGTTCGGAGATGGAGGGTCAAGATCATATTTAAACTGAAGTGCATCTGAGAACCATCAATTTCAATGCTGGATTGTGCTGTGACTGTCTTCCCATTGCTACCCAGTTGCCCTTGCTGAAGAGCTTCACATTGATAGGAGCTTGCATAAGTTGACAGAGGCAGCAGTAAGAGTGCAGCAAGAGTTATCCCCTTCATAGCGTTCCTTTTTTCGATTGGTGTTAGACATTCATCGGGAATCAGTATAAAACCATCAATTGATAAAAACGATCGGTTTATCATTTATCGATCGATAAAATTGATCAATGTTGAAACTATAATGTCTTGCACAGTTCTTCGCTATGGATGAGTCTTGATAGACGAAAGAGCATGCACAGGAGAAATGCAGTGAGAAGAGCACTGATAGTGATATTTGGGTTACTGGTTTCACAGATGGCAGCAGCAGGACAGATCACAATGACCGATCCCCAGCAGGATACGACCGAGAATGGTAAGACGCTTTGCACCTACGAAAACAGCATCTATCTGTTCACCTACGTTACCAAAGGAAAATGCCCGTATGCGAAGACGTTTGATACTGTAGATTCAGAGTGAAGGGGGCTTAAAATATAGGTTTGTTTAAATTTCCAAGTTAGGTGGAGTTGCTTAGCAAAAGAATCATGTTTTTTTCTTCGATTGTGCTGAAACCCTTATAGAATAAGGGGTGGAGGGATTTTCATCAATAGGTTAAAGCGCTGTAAGAGTGTTATAGACTGGTTAATATGAGTAGAATTAGCATAGATTAAACCTATTAATAATCATCATTTATTAGTTGATTATCGCTTGTAATTTAGTCAACTTTTCCGGCTCTATGGAGAGTTGTTTCATGGTGAGCACTGCGACCATGAAAAGTATGCTGCATGAGTAGCATGTAATGCGGAGCATGAAAGATATCAATTACAGGAGAGCAACCTTTGCACCAGAAGCGATTTTAAGGAGTGATTCTCCTGTAAAAGTAATCTGCTATGCTCGCATTGCTCACATAATGAACATTAAAACCAACAAAACCGCTAACTACTGTTTAAATAATAAACAGTTATTGATTCCATTTTATGTGCTCGTACAACTCGCCCATGCGTTAACTGTGCAAGATACGCTTAAAAAAATGAGTTTATGCAACCACTCCACACCGATAGTGTTCCATTGTAAGCCTTCACTTTTACCGAAGATGCAAATAACTCTAAAGAGACTTTAGACTTTTCTGCACCCTCTGTATCAGGTTACTTGTGCAAATGGCATAGCCATAAGATCGGCTTACTTGCATAATAAGCCGGAAATCTCATTGCTAACATTATCGGAGCTGCCGCCGCGTTAGCGACTTAATGGAGCAGGCGAGCGCCTCTTAACGCATCCATCGTTAGGGTAGTCGGCTGGGCGTAAGTAATGGAGCTACATAATGAAACGATGGTTTCAATGTCCTGGATGGTGATCTGATAGGTTCCAGTGCCGGGGTTGCCAATGTCCCGACAGATTATCCAGCCCGCATTTTCCAGATCGCCAATGACGGTAATCACTCGTTTTTGCGTCATACCGAGGTCACGGGCCGCACAACTTAGGTCGAACATCACACATCCGGCTATCTCGCTCTGTTGGCTTCTGAGGTATGCCCACATCTGTTTATGATCGGTGGTGAAAGTCAGCACCTTGGGGTGTCTGCTGCGTTTCTGTGGATGCGTTACTTCGGTGAAATACGGCACGAGACTATCAAACATCTGTTCGATGGTGTTCGTTACTTGCGTTGGGGTAGTGCTGGAGTGGGTGGTAAATGTCTCCGTGAAGAGTGCTTCAACTTCGGTTGGGGAAAGTCCCTGGTTATCTGTCATATTAATCCTCCTGTATGTTTTGTAGTCAATAAATCCTCATAGTTGAGTTGTTAACGTTCATTTTTTATTCGCTTGTTTTTTTAAAAAGAAGCGTTCAAATAAAGGTTGGCAAAACTAACATTTATTTATGTTAAATGCAATCTCAAATCGTGCTTGTTTTATTAACATGTTGAAAATGATCACAAAATAGTTGACTTTGCAACCGATTTGATGTACAATGAATAGTAGGTAGTTAACAATCGTAATAATAAGGAGGTACATGTACCAAACGAAAACTGATGTGCTCGAAGCTCTGCGTAGCGGAAAGCTCCTTCCCAAGATTTGCCAGCAATACTCCCACAACAAAAATCTCTCCGACGAACGACGCAAGATGTTCAGGGTGGCCTTGATCAGCTACCGCATTGAGCAGCTTCAAGAGAGTTTACGTAACGAGGAACAACCGAATGAACATCCGATTCACCGATGAAACCCACAAGGCGCTTGTTGAACGTGCCAACCGTGAAGACAAGTCAGCCGCTGCGCTGGTGAGTGAATTAATAACAGCAGTCCTAAACCGAGAGGAACCGAATGACCGAAAAGAAACCAGTAGTAAACTTCGTTAATGCGATTTGCGGCTCAGGAAAGAGCCACCGTCTGAAAGAGTACATCCTGAGCTTCAAGAACGAAGCTGTCCCAGAAAAGTTCTTAATCGTAGTACCAACCCACGCTTTAGCCGATCAGTTCAAGCAAGATCTGAATCATTTTAGAATCTCAAACCATCACATTTTCGTTGAAGGGGCGACTCTCAACCTGAAAAGTACTTTGGCTGATAGCTTCCAGATAAATGTTGTGATAACAACCCATGAATGTTTCACCAACTACTGCCACCTCGCTACGTTCAATCTTGAGATGCGTTCTCTACTGGCAGAACACAATGTGGTGATTGACGAGATCCCTGATGGCTGGTTTGGAGCAGAAGCAACGATCCGTCATGCTGACAGGACGGCAGAAAACTTCCCATTCCTGGAATGGCTGGAAGAACGAAACGGGCTTCTGTACCTGCGCGAAGAGCACTACGACAATCTGTACAAGTATTACCACGAGAAGCACGCTAACAGTGATAACTTGAAGAAGGTTCTTTACGTGGCGCTCGACGGTTGTGGTGTGATGCACACCGAATGTGATTCGTCATACAGCTTCTTTGCCTACACCTATAATCCGATACTGAAGGCCGCAACATGGGCGAAGAGCTTCACTGTGCTCGGCGCTGGCGTGAATCGCAGTGGGTTTGTCTGGATGGCAGAGAACGTCGCTCAGATGGCGGTTCAGGAAGCGGGTGAACACCTTCAGCCTGATCCCGAGAGACGCAAACATAAAAACGTGCCTATCAAAATCGTTGCTGTCCTCTCAGAAGATATCAAAAGAGCGGGGCAGTCAGAACTCGCTAATATCTTTAACAACCACTTGAGGGAAATACGCCAAATCGTCGGAAAGGATTTTATCTTTGCAACCAACAACGACAAAGCTATCTGCGATTTTAAGACCATTGGACTCACTGAACTTGGTGATCGCATGGGTGGTGTTGACGTTTCAATGTCCAGCTACGGGATAAACAGCTATCAGAGCATTCATTGTGCCGTGTTCCTCGGATGTGCAAATCTGGGCGATAAAGACCGTAAGCGATGGGCAGACTATTGCGAACGTATCGGTTGGGATTTTGAAACGGTGATGGAGAAGAAGCGGCAGGCAATGTATTTTGAACGGTGCTACCAGTTTCTTAGCCGAACATCCATTCGCAACACTGATACCGATCACCCTCTCGTGTTTGTCGTTCCCGACATGGCGGCAGCGGAATACCTCAAAAACCATTACTTCCCTGGCTCAACCATCGAATGCCTTGGAATCAAGAAAGCTGGAAAGCAGCATGAAACGCGTTTGAAGGTTCTGGAATACAAGGCGCAAGGACTAACTCAGAAAAAGGCTGCGGAAGAAATGGCGGTGTCTCTGAGGACGGTAGCAACCTACTGGAACCAGGACACTCGCGTATGATCACCGCGCTTTACTGGTATCTGTTGTTCCTGTTTATCTGGGATGTAATCCGCACCTTTGAACGACGTAGAAAAACAGAACGCAAAACTGAATCTCGGAATGTTTTAGGTAGTGACTGATACAGAAAAGGGGCGTAAGCCCCTTTTTCACTTCTGGAAGTCAACCACACAAAGCAGGTTTTTTAGTGATGGGCGGTGTGTATAAATGGACGTTACACCTAAACTCTGTGTCCTTGAATGACCGACAACAAACTGCATCAAAGGTAAAGATACGCTTCCAGATGCAAGGCAATGGCTCACGAAAGTGTGACGAAGGCTATGTATACGCCTTTTTAGTCCAAACTCATCATAATCAGGAACACCAGTTTCATTCATCAACTTAGCCCATTCTTCTGTAGTGGTAGTGTAGTTAGGTAAGTCAAAGAAAATTAGATCGCTATCATTAAGAGTTTCGGCAAGATTGCGCAAACCTGACTCTAAAATCCTATGGAGTGGTATCTGGCGTTGGGCTTGTTCGGTTTTCCCATCTTCTATAAAAATGTACCAGCGTGAAGTTTCTTCATCTAAACGAATGTCCCGCTTTCTGATAGAGGCAATCTCACCACGTCGAGCACCAGTATAAATGAGGGTAAGGAAGTACCATTTGCGCCAATCGTTATTTTCCAGTGAGAACAGCTTGGTCTTAAGTTTACTCAACTCAGCGTTACTGAAATGGCCTCTACGGTTTGGCTTCACCTCAAATGAGATTCCGTCGGTAGGGGATTTCTCTAACAGGTCTTTGGTGTCAACGAGGTAAGTTTTAAAAAGCGAGCGCCAGATCTTGAGATGTTTTACAACATGCTGACTACTGATCAGGTCTTCCTCTGGAACGTCATAATCAATGCATTCAGGCAAAGATAGATGCTTGTATGGCAGCTTAATACGAGTAGGTAAGTTTTCGGTCACTTTCAGCGCTTCACGAATATCTTGCTTTGTAACCCGATCAATCGGTTTATCACCAACAACGTAAATCAGTACATCAAAGAAACGCTGGTTCTCGTTAGCAATGTTTGCACGCCATTTTTGACCTTTTTCTTCAACATACCGAGTCCATGCTTCGGATAGTTTGATTTCCTGGCTTGCAGTGTCTTTGAATTCCGTTGATAAAGACTGGTTTGCTTGAACAATACTTTGCGGTGAGGATTTCAGTTTCTGCTCTTCTAACTGAGCTTGCAGTGTGGCAATAAGTTGGCGATATCGTAGCAGATCATTCGAAAAGAATGCTTCATAGGCTTGCGCGACGGTCGCGCGGCTCATATCAAGAGCAGCGCCCACTTGATTAGCAAGGGGCAAATCATCCTTGGAAAGTTCAAGTTTCTCCATGTGAAGACTTGCAAGCACTTCGTTTGCCATTTGATTGCTACCATTCATCATGCGCTGGAAGTGTGCTTCTGAGTAACCTTGAGCTGCCTCAATCGTATCAGAAGCTGTTAAAGGATGGTCAGGATTCATGTTTCTGTGCCATTGTCCTAACTCAGGCAGACGCTTCACTTCGTCAACATCCCTTTCGAGTGCATGAAGAAGATAGTTGTCAAAGTCCTGCTTAGTGGCGGCTCGGTAGCCCTGCATTTTGCGTTTGAACTCATCGAGGTTCATCGTTCCATTCTGCACAAGGGGAATGAAAGGGCGGATCTGATTCATGATCACTTCTGCTTGCTTTAGGCTATCAGTACCGAGACTTAAGCGCACAAAAGTTGTTGAATCATTTAGTCTAAAGTTAGTGTAATATGTGCGCCCACGAATCATTGTGTGTGACAGCTTGTGTGACACGTTGTTTGCCATGCTGTGTACCATGAAAGAGTTATAGATCAGTGAGTTAAGTTGAATCTTTTGCTAACTCGTTGTTTTAAAAAGTATATCAGACGCCTGTGAAGGCGACATCTAAAGGAAGCTCTATGAGCGAAAAGTTACAAAAAGTGCTGGCGCGCGCTGGCCACGGTTCTCGCCGTGAAATTGAATCCATAATTGCCGCGGGTCGCGTGAGCGTTGATGGCAAAATTGCCACGCTCGGCGATCGCGTTGAAGTTACGCCGGGTCTGAAAATCCGTATCGACGGTCATCTGATTTCGGTGAAAGAATCTGCGGAGCAAATCTGCCGTGTTCTGGCTTATTACAAGCCAGAAGGTGAACTGTGTACCCGTAACGACCCGGAAGGTCGTCCGACCGTGTTTGATCGTCTGCCAAAACTGCGCGATGCGCGCTGGATTGCCGTGGGACGTCTGGACGTGAATACCTGTGGTTTACTGCTGTTTACCACCGATGGCGAACTGGCGAACCGTCTGATGCACCCAAGCCGCGAAGTTGAACGTGAATATGCGGTGCGTGTGTTTGGTCAGGTTGATGACGCAAAACTGCGCGATCTGAGTCGTGGCGTGCAGCTGGAAGATGGTCCGGCCGCATTTAAAACGATCAAGTTCAGCGGCGGTGAAGGGATCAACCAGTGGTATAACGTCACGTTGACCGAAGGGCGTAACCGTGAAGTCCGTCGCCTGTGGGAAGCCGTGGGTGTGCAGGTAAGTCGTCTTATCCGTGTACGTTACGGTGATATCCCACTGCCGAAAGGCCTGCCGCGTGGCGGCTGGACGGAACTTGACCTCGCGCAGACCAACTATTTGCGTGAACTGGTGGAATTGAAGCCGGAAACCACCTCTAAAGTTGCCGTCGAGAAAGATCGTCGCCGTATGAAGGCAAACCAGATCCGCCGTGCGGTGAAGCGCCACTCTCAGGTTGGCGGCAGCCGTCGTCCGGGCGGTCGCAGCAACAACGGTTAATCATGAGTAGGCCTGATAAGCAACGCGCCATCAGGCGTTAGCGTGGAGCCGGATGCGGCGTAAGCGCCTTATCCGGCCTACTGTCAGTAATCGATCCCCATCTGGGCTTTCACACCCGCTTCAAAGGCGTGCTTAACCGGCCGCAGCTCGCTGACCGTATCCGCTAACTCCAGAATATCGCGATGACATCCACGACCGGTGATAATGACCGTTTGATGGGCAGGGCGCGCGTTTAGGGCATTGATGACCTCGTCGAGCGGCAGATAGTCGTATGCAACCATGTAGGTCAGCTCGTCCAGTATCACCATATCCAGCTCAGCGTCGGCCAGCATCCGCTTGCCGTGTTCCCATACGGCCATGCAGGCTGCGGTGTCCGACTCGCGGTTCTGCGTTTCCCAGGTAAATCCTGTCGCCATGACCTGAAACTCAACGCCGTGGGGTTCGAGTAAGTTTCGTTCACCGTTTGGCCACGTCCCCTTAATAAATTGCACTACGCCGACTTTTTTACCGTGGCCTACTGCGCGCGTGGCGGTACCGAACGCGGCAGTGGTTTTACCCTTACCATTTCCGGTGAACACAATAATAATCCCGCGCTCGTCTATGGCGGCGGCAACACGGGCGTCAACCCGGTCTTTTACGCGCTGCTGGCGCTGCTGATAGCGTTCTTCACTCATTGGGCGATTCCTGGTTTACGGCCCGGCTGGGCATCGAAAGTCATACCGGTTTTACGGCGGCTGTCATCGCCCATCAGCCACAGGTAGAGCGGCATAATATCGGCGGGGGTTTTCAATTTTTGCGGATCTTCCGTCGGGAACGCGCTGGCTCGCATGCCGGTACGCGTTCCACCAGGATTGATACAGTTTACGCGCAGGTGGCGGTTCTGATATTCATCAGCCAGAACCTGCATCATTCCTTCGGTAGCAAATTTGGAGGTGGCGTATGCCCCCCAGTTGGCGCGCCCCTGGCGACCGACGCTGGAGGAGGTAAAGACCAGCGATCCGGCATCGGATTTGAGCAACAACGGTAACAATGCCTGAGTCAGCATAAAGGTGGCGTTTACGTTTACCTGCATCACGTCCTGCCATACCTGCGGGTTTTGCTCGCTCATCGGGCAAATGTCACCGAGCAATCCGGCATTATGCAATACGCCATCCAGACGCGGGAAATGCGCGGCAATGCGCTGTGCGAGCTGGTGGCATTCGTCAGACGTACAGGTGAGCAGATCCAGCGTGAACCAGTGTGGTTGCGTACCTTTTTCTTCGGCGATGGAGCGGGCAACCTGACGCAGTTTTTCTTCGTTACGCCCTAACAGAATCACGGTCGCGCCGTAACGCGCGTAGGTCTGTGCGGCTTCACGCCCGATACCATCGCTGGCACCGGTGACCAGAATAATGCGGTCCTGTAGAAGATCTTGTTTCGGTTGATAATGCACGGCTACTCCTCGGCGACGTCCTGGCCATCTCGTTCGCGATAACTTTTGGGCTTTATGCCTTAAACCCTGTTCTTTTTCAATCAGCCAAAGGCAATAACACCGCAAAATGAACGCGTTGTCATGCTTTTTACTGAATGGATGAAGCAAGACGGGTTAACAAGGCTGTTGTACACTGAGCGAAAGTAGCGTTGTTTAACCAAGGTGGGTCACGTGGAATTGTTGTCTGAATATGGGTTGTTTTTGGCAAAAATTGTCACTGTCGTGGTGGCTATTGCGGTGGTAGTTATGCTGATCGTAAACGCGACACAACGCAAACGTCAGCGTGGGGAATTGCGGGTTATTAATCTCAGCGATCAATATAAAGAGATGAAAGAAGACCTGTCGCTGGCCTTATTGGATGGGCATCAGCAAAAATTCTGGCATAAGGCGCAGAAAAAGAAACACAAGCTTGAGGCGAAGGCCGCTAAGGCAAAAGCGAAACTGGGAGACAGTACGTCATCTGATAAACCACGGGTATGGGTACTTGATTTTAAAGCCAGTATGGATGCCCATGAGGTCAGCGCATTACGCGAAGAGGTGACGGCAGTGCTGGCGGTCGTTAAACCCCAGGATCAGGTCGTGGTTCGTCTGGAAAGTCCGGGCGGCGTAGTACACGGCTATGGACTGGCCGCGTCCCAGTTACAACGTCTGCGCGATAAGCAGATCCCGCTGACCGTTACGGTAGATAAAGTCGCTGCGAGCGGCGGATATATGATGGCCTGCGTGGCGGATAAAATTGTCTCGGCGCCGTTTGCTATTGTCGGCTCTATTGGCGTTGTGGCACAGATCCCGAACTTTCACCGCTTCCTGAAAGGGAAAGATATTGATATCGAACTGCACACCGCCGGACAGTACAAGCGTACGCTGACCTTACTTGGTGAAAACACGGAAGAAGGGCGGCAGAAATTCCGCGAAGACCTGAACGAAACCCATCATCTGTTTAAAGATTTTGTACAGCGCATGCGTCCGGCTCTGGACATTGAGCAGGTTGCCACGGGTGAACACTGGTTTGGTCAACAGGCGCTGGCCAACGGGCTGGTGGATGAGATCAATACCAGCGATGAGGTGATCCTCGGGCTGATGGACGGTCGTGACGTATTGAACGTACGTTATCTGCAGCGTAAAAAACTGATGGACCGTTTTACCGGCAGTGCCGCCGAGAGCGCCGATCGTCTACTGATGCGTTGGTGGCAGCGAGGACAAAAACCGCTGATGTAAAATTGTAATTGCCGGATGAGGCGCAGCCGTCATCCGGCAAATCATTTCTCGTGTTAATCGATCAAGTGATACTTTTCAGAAAGTACGTGCGCCAGATGTTTAAACATATTAAACACCGCCGTACTTTTTGGCGTCGGTAGCCCTTGCTCGTCTAAAAAGTAATCTCCGCTGAAAACCAGCACGCCATTTCGCTGCGTTACGCCGGTGGCGACAATCCCCGCCAGCGTGTCCTCATGCTCACGAATGATTTTGTTGGCTTCAATCAGCAGTGTTTCGCGATCGATGGGTTGAGTGTCTTTATGCATTATTTACTCCTTAAACAAGGACATTAGTCTACGCCGAGCCCGGCTTATGGGCAAATATTCCCTGACTTAAATGAAGGTCTTACGACAGTGTTGCAAGTGGCGAGATTTGTTTTTGCATGCTAATAAAGTTGCGTAACGCATTTTATCAGGTACAGTGTGACGCTTTCGTCAATCTGGCAACAGATTTGCTTGACATTCGACCAATACTCCGTCGTGCTATAGCGTTTGTGAGCGAAAAAGCCTGTTAACTCAGTTACATGAGAGTTACATTACAAGCGCGAATCAGTTTAAGGGTTGATATCCGCCGACGCAGAGACCATATCGATGTCTCGTCGCCAGTGGAAGGTGAATCAACGTGCGACGCATTCTGGAAGAATCAAATTAGGTAAAGGTGAATATGGGTAAAGCTCTTGTCATCGTTGAGTCCCCGGCAAAAGCCAAAACGATCAACAAGTATCTGGGTAATGACTACGTGGTGAAATCCAGCGTCGGTCATATCCGTGATTTGCCGACCAGTGGCTCAGCAACTAAAAAGAGCGCCGACTCAACCTCCACCAAAACGGCTAAAAAGCCCAAAAAGGATGAACGTGGCGCTCTCGTCAATCGTATGGGTGTTGACCCGTGGCACAACTGGGATGCGCGCTATGAAGTGCTGCCCGGTAAAGAAAAAGTTGTTTCTGAACTGAAGCAACTGGCTGAAAAAGCCGACCACATCTATCTCGCAACCGACCTTGACCGCGAAGGGGAAGCCATTGCGTGGCACCTGCGGGAAGTGATCGGCGGCGACGACACCCGCTACAGTCGCGTGGTGTTTAACGAAATTACCAAAAACGCTATTCGTCAGGCGTTTGAAAAGCCGGGCGAGCTGAACATCGACCGCGTCAATGCGCAACAGGCGCGCCGCTTTATGGACCGTGTTGTGGGCTATATGGTGTCGCCGCTGCTGTGGAAAAAAATTGCGCGAGGCCTGTCAGCAGGCCGCGTACAGTCGGTTGCCGTGCGTCTGGTGGTTGAGCGTGAACGCGAAATCAAAGCATTCGTTCCTGAAGAGTTCTGGGAAATTGATGCTAACACGACCACGCCAGGCGGTGACGCGTTACCGCTTGAGGTGACGCATCAGAATGATAAACCGTTCCGTCCGGTCAACCGGGAACAAACACTTGCCGCCGTTAGCCTGTTGGAAAAAGCGCGCTACAGCGTTCTGGAACGCGAAGATAAGCCGACTAGCAGCAAGCCGGGTGCGCCGTTCATCACCTCCACGCTACAGCAGGCCGCCAGCACGCGTCTGGGTTTCGGCGTGAAGAAAACCATGATGATGGCGCAGCGCTTGTATGAAGCGGGCTACATCACTTATATGCGTACTGACTCAACCAACCTGAGCCAGGATGCGGTGAACATGGTTCGCGATTACATCAGCGATAATTTCGGCAAAAAGTATCTGCCGGAGAGCGCGAACCAGTACGCCAGCAAAGAGAACTCGCAGGAAGCGCACGAAGCTATCCGTCCTTCCGATGTCGCCGTTCAGGCGGAATCGCTGAAAGATATGGAAGCCGATGCGCAAAAACTGTATCAGCTGATCTGGCGCCAGTTTGTTGCCTGTCAGATGACACCTGCTAAATATGATTCCACCACGCTGACGGTGGGCGCGGGTGATTTCCGTCTGAAGGCGCGTGGTCGTATTCTGCGCTTCGATGGCTGGACGAAAGTGATGCCTGCGCTGCGTAAGGGCGATGAAGACCGCATTTTACCAGCGGTGGATAAAGGCGATACGTTGACGCTCATCGAACTGACACCTGCGCAACACTTTACCAAACCGCCTGCGCGCTTCAGTGAAGCTTCGCTGGTTAAAGAGCTTGAAAAACGTGGTATTGGTCGCCCATCCACGTATGCGTCGATCATTTCTACGATTCAGGATCGCGGTTATGTTCGCGTTGAGAACCGTCGCTTCTACGCTGAAAAAATGGGTGAAATCGTCACCGATCGTCTGGAAGAAAACTTCCGCGAACTGATGAACTACGACTTTACCGCGCAGATGGAAGACAGCCTCGACCAGGTGGCAAATCACGAAGCCGAATGGAAGGGCGTACTCGACAACTTCTTCACTGATTTTACTCAGCAACTGGATAAAGCCGAGAAAGATCCTGAAGAGGGCGGTATGCGTCCGAACCAGATGGTGCTGACCAGCATTGATTGCCCAACCTGCGGTCGCAAGATGGGTATTCGTACCGCCAGCACCGGCGTTTTCCTGGGTTGTTCTGGCTATGCGCTTTCCCCGAAAGAGCGTTGCAAAACCACCATTAACCTGGTGCCGGAAAACGAAGTGCTGAACGTGCTGGAAGGCGACGATGCGGAAACCAACGCTTTGCGCGCCAAACGTCGCTGCCAGAAGTGCGGCACGGCGATGGACAGCTACCTTATCGATCCTAAGCGCAAGCTGCATGTATGTGGTAATAACCCTACCTGCGACGGCTATGAGATCGAAGAAGGCGAATTCCGCATCAAGGGTTATGACGGTCCTATTGTTGAGTGCGAGAAATGTGGCTCTGAAATGCACCTGAAAATGGGACGTTTCGGCAAGTACATGGCGTGTACCAACGACGAGTGCAAAAATACCCGTAAGATCCTGCGTAACGGTGAAGTTGCTCCACCGAAAGAGGATCCGGTTCCGTTGCCAGAACTGCCGTGTGAAAAATCTGATGCGTATTTCGTGTTACGTGATGGTGCTGCAGGTATCTTCCTGGCGGCAAATACGTTCCCGAAATCACGTGAGACACGTGCGCCACTGGTTGAAGAGTTGTACCGCTTCCGCGATCGTCTGCCGGAAAAACTGCGCTATCTGGCAGATGCGCCGCAGACTGACCCGGACGGCAACAAGTCGATGGTTCGTTTCAGCCGTAAAACCAAGCAGCAATACGTTGCTGCGGAGAAAGACGGTAAGGCGACCGGCTGGTCCGCGTTCTTCGTTGACGGTAAATGGGTAGAAGGGAAGAAATAACAGCATTCCGGCTGAGTTTCTCCTCAAAGGGTCGCGTAAGCGGCCCTTTTTGTTTCTGGCGTATTATTTTTTGTCATCCCTATACAGCTCACATAGAAATGATATAGTGGTTATAGTTAACACACTTTTTATTATTAAATCGTATTAGCAGCGCCAACGAGCCTGCTCTGAAACGATGATTTGATGGCGCAAATCGGGATGGCTTAACATGAAATTACAGCAGCTTCGCTACATTGTTGAGGTGGTGAACCACAACCTTAATGTCTCCTCAACGGCGGAAGGGCTTTATACCTCGCAGCCAGGTATCAGTAAGCAAGTTCGTATGCTGGAAGATGAACTTGGCATCCAGATTTTTGCCCGTAGCGGTAAGCACCTGACCCAGGTTACGCCAGCGGGCCAGGAAGTCATTCGAATCGCGCGAGAAGTTTTGTCGAAGGTGGATGCCATTAAGTCCGTTGCTGGCGAACATACCTGGCCGGACAAAGGCTCACTGTATATCGCCACCACGCACACTCAGGCGCGTTACGCTTTGCCGAACGTTATTAAAGGCTTTATTGAGCGTTATCCACGCGTCTCATTGCATATGCACCAGGGATCGCCGACGCAAATCGCCGAAGCCGTCTCGAAAGGGAATGCAGATTTTGCTATCGCGACGGAAGCCCTGCACCTGTATGACGATCTGGTGATGCTGCCTTGCTACCACTGGAACCGTTCGATTGTCGTTACGCCGGACCATCCGTTGGCGGGCAAATCCGCCGTATCCATTGAAGAACTGGCGCAGTATCCACTGGTGACCTACACGTTCGGATTTACCGGACGTTCGGAACTGGACACCGCGTTCAACCGTGCGGGGCTTGAGCCGCGTATAGTTTTTACCGCGACCGATGCCGATGTCATTAAGACCTATGTACGCCTGGGCCTTGGCGTGGGGGTAATTGCCAGTATGGCGGTTGATCCTGTCTCCGACCCTGACCTGGTGCGCGTTGATGCCCATGATATCTTCAGCCATAGCACCACCAAGATTGGTTTTCGTCGCAGCACTTTTTTACGCAGTTACATGTATGATTTTATTCAACGTTTCGCGCCGCATCTGACGCGTGATGTGGTGGATACGGCGGTGGCGCTACGTTCCAACGACGATATTGAAGCCATGTTTAAAGATATTAAATTGCCTGAGAAATAATAACGGCTGTTACCTCGTCGGTATCCTCAAACATAAAGCGATACCGACGGCAGAGTCTGAATCTATTCAATATTTTTCCTCTATATATTAACCATATATTGTTTATGGTAAACACTTGCTAAAGTAGTTTCAAATTAGTAAGGTCGCCAAAAACCCCTCTCAAATATTTATAACCGATCAAATAATTAATTTATTTATCAGGTCGAGTATGAAAATTAACTGGCTTTTTTTGACCTTTTTTATTAGGATTCCTCCTATCTGATGATTAATTGTACCGATTGTTTGGTGCTTAAATGATAAGTGATTTCGATAGTATGAGGTTAGCGATGCCTTCAGGAAACCAGCCAGCACGCCGGGATCCCGTCATGAAACGTAAAGCCTGGTTCGCTGTGTTTCTTGGCTCTGCCGTGTTCTGGGTTATTGTCGCGCTCGTGGCCTGGAACGTGTGGGGATAGGTCATGTCCACACTGGAACAACGCTCCACCGTGATGCCATCTCCGGATGACCCTGAACAAGAGAGTCAACGCAGCGCAGAGAATAAGCCGAATATTCCAGCGACCTGGAAACTCTCTCCTGAACAACGGGCGTTTATCGATCTGTTTGCGGATGATGATGAACAGAAACAATAATTGATACGAATTTTATAATTATTATTAGTCTGTTGTCTTGTACTGCAAATATTTTATTCCGGGCAATCGTGATGAGCCATGCTTATCACCGTATTAAGCTTGACCGCTTAAACCTTTCTCCTCGCCAGATACTTCAGTTCCCCCTTTTGTAGCCCTCCACTTTTATCAATTTGAGTTGTTATCAAAGCGTTACATTTTGTTTGTGTTATCTTTAATACTAACCCTGAGGAAAATCAGGGGATCCAACCCTGTCATTAAGGAGGAGCTATGTCGTCGACCCTACGAGAAGCCAGTAAGGACACATTGCAGGTTAAAGATAAAACCTACCGTTACTACAGTCTGCCGCTGGCCGCTAAATCACTGGGTGATATCACCCGTTTACCGAAATCGCTAAAAGTTTTGCTGGAAAACCTGCTTCGCTGGCAGGACGGTAATTCCGTTACCGAAGATGATATTCATGCGCTTGCGCATTGGCTGAAGACCGCTCATGCCGATCGAGAAATTGCCTATCGACCTGCTCGTGTTCTGATGCAGGATTTTACCGGCGTGCCGGCGGTGGTCGATCTCGCCGCCATGCGCGAAGCGGTGAAACGTCTGGGTGGGGATACGGCAAAAGTGAATCCGCTTTCGCCAGTGGATCTTGTCATTGACCACTCGGTAACGGTGGATCGTTTTGGTGATGATGATGCTTTCGAAGAAAACGTGCGTCTGGAAATGGAACGTAACCATGAACGTTATGTGTTCCTGAAATGGGGACAGCAGGCATTTAGTCGCTTCAGCGTTGTACCGCCGGGTACGGGGATTTGCCACCAGGTTAACCTTGAATATCTTGGCAAAGCTGTCTGGAGCGAGTTACAGGACGGTGAATGGGTGGCTTATCCCGATACACTGGTCGGTACCGATTCCCATACAACGATGATTAATGGTCTCGGTGTGCTGGGCTGGGGCGTTGGAGGCATTGAAGCTGAAGCGGCAATGCTGGGTCAACCGGTCTCAATGCTGATCCCGGATGTTGTGGGCTTTAAACTGGTGGGTAAACTGCGGGAAGGTATCACTGCCACCGACCTGGTTCTGACCGTCACCCAGATGCTGCGTAAGCACGGTGTAGTCGGTAAATTCGTTGAATTCTACGGTGATGGGCTGGACACCTTACCTCTGGCCGATCGAGCAACCATTGCGAACATGGCACCGGAATACGGCGCAACCTGCGGTTTCTTCCCGATCGATGACATTACCCTTGAGTATATGCGTCTGAGCGGGCGCAGTGAGGAACAGGTTGAGTTGGTCAATGCCTATGCCAAAGCGCAGGGAATGTGGCGTAACCCAGGGGATGAACCTGTGTTTACCAGTTCGTTGGAGCTGGATATGGGCAGCGTAGAGGCAAGCCTTGCTGGACCGAAGCGTCCGCAGGATCGGGTGGCGCTGGCTGATGTGCCGAAAGCCTTTTCGGCGAGTAATGAACTCGAGGTGAATAGCTCGCTGAAAGACCGTCAGCCAGTGGACTATACCATGAGCGGTCAGCAGTATAAGCTGCCGGACGGCGCGGTGGTGATAGCCGCTATCACCTCTTGTACCAACACCTCAAACCCAAGCGTATTGATGGCGGCGGGGCTGCTGGCGAAAAAAGCCGTAACGCTTGGTTTGAAACGCCAGCCATGGGTGAAAGCCTCGTTGGCGCCAGGATCGAAGGTGGTTTCCGATTATCTGGCAAAGGCAGGGTTCACTCCGTACCTTGATGAGCTGGGATTTAATCTTGTGGGTTATGGCTGTACCACCTGTATTGGCAACTCTGGACCCTTACCCGATCCTATCGAAACAGCCATCAAAAAAGGCGATCTTACGGTTGGGGCAGTGCTTTCTGGAAACCGTAACTTTGAAGGTCGTATCCATCCGCTCGTGAAGACCAACTGGCTGGCGTCTCCGCCGCTGGTGGTGGCCTACGCGCTGGCGGGGAATATGAATATCAACCTGACGAAAGATCCGTTAGGCCATGACAGAAAAGGCGATCCTGTTTATCTGAAAGATATTTGGCCGACAGCCAAGGAAATTGCCCGCGCCGTTGAGCAGGTCTCTACCGCCATGTTCCATAAAGAGTATGCTGAAGTCTTTGAAGGCACGCCAGAATGGAAAGCAATCCAGGTTGATCGCGCTGATACCTATGGCTGGCAGTCTGACTCGACCTATATCCGTTTGTCACCGTTCTTCGATGGTATGCAGGCTACGCCGGATCCGGTTCAGGACATTCACGGTGCGCGTATTCTGGCGATGCTCGGAGATTCTGTTACCACCGACCATATTTCTCCTGCCGGCAGTATTAAACCAGACAGTCCGGCGGGGCGTTATCTGCAAAGCCATGGCGTTGAGCGTAAAGATTTTAACTCCTACGGTTCGCGACGCGGGAATCATGAAGTGATGATGCGTGGTACCTTTGCCAATATTCGTATTCGCAATGAGATGGTACCTGGCGTGGAAGGTGGCATGACGCGTCATTTGCCGGGAACCGAAGTGGTGGCTATTTATGATGCGGCCATGCAATACCAGCAGGAGAACGTGCCTCTGGCGGTGATTGCTGGGAAAGAGTATGGATCCGGCTCCAGCCGCGACTGGGCGGCGAAAGGCCCACGTTTGCTGGGCGTTCGCGTGGTTATCGCAGAGTCTTTTGAGCGAATTCACCGTTCTAACCTGATTGGCATGGGCATTTTACCGCTGGAATTCCCGCAGGGCGTCACGCGTAAAACGCTGGGATTAACCGGTGAGGAGGCGATCGATATTACGGACCTACAAAACATTAAACCGGGGGCGACAGTTCCGGTGAGTATGGTACGCGCAGATGGGCGTAAAGAGGTGATTCTATGCCGCTGTCGCATTGATACCGCGACGGAGCTAACGTATTACCAAAACGACGGCATTCTGCACTACGTGATTCGTAATATGTTGAATTAAAATGCAAAAAAGCCTGCGAGAGCAGGCTTTTTGATAGGCGGTGACAACGATTATTTGCCCAGCAAATGTCCCATCTTGGCGGCTTTGGTGTCCAGATAATGTTCATTTTTTGGATTACGGCCCACGATCAGCGGCACGCGTTCAACAATATTGATTCCCGCTTCGGTCAGGATTTCTACTTTCTTCGGGTTATTGGTCAGCAAACGTACCGCATCCACGCCCAGCAGCTTGAACATATCGGCACACAGCGTGAAATCGCGCTCGTCTGCCGCAAATCCCAACTGATGATTCGCTTCAACGGTATCATAACCCTGGTCCTGCAACGCGTAAGCGCGGATTTTGTTGAGCAGGCCAATGTTGCGTCCTTCCTGACGGTGATAAAGCAGAATGCCACGCCCTTCTTCTGCAATGTGGGTGAGGGCCGCTTCGAGCTGGAAACCGCAATCGCAACGCAGGCTAAACAGCGCATCGCCAGTCAGACATTCGGAGTGGACGCGCGCCAGGACAGGTGTTTGGCCTGTTATATCACCAAAAACCAGTGCGACATGATCGTGTCCGGTTGCCAGTTCTTCAAATCCCACCATCAGGAAATCACCCCAGGGGGTTGGCAGTTTGGCTTCTGCCACACGTTTAAGCTGCATGTAATTCTCCAGATTATGCTGGCACTCGTCGTGCCTCGCCTGTCGGCTTCTGTTCTGTATTACACTATTTTGCCATAAGGCAACGACGTTCACCTAATCGCGACCACGGATTCGCTTTTGGAATGGCACAAAATTGTCAATTTTCCCGACGTGTGAATTTTTCAGTTATGATTGTGATACTTATCGACGAAAGGAGAGGCAATGCTGTCTATTGCAAAGCGCACCGCAGTGGGGACCGGACTGCTACTTATCATGCCGGTTGCCGTATGGATATCAGGCTGGAGCTGGCAGCCGGGGCACAATGTCTGGTGGTTAAAGTCCTTGTACTGGGTAACGGAAACGGTGACGCAGCCGTGGGGAATTATCACTCACGTTGCGCTTTGTGCATGGTTTCTGTGGTGCTTGCGTTTTCGACTTAAAGCCGCGGTAATGCTGTTTGCTATTCTGGCAGCGGCGATTTTAGTGGGACAGGGCGTGAAGTCCTGGGTAAAAGACAGGGTGCAAGAACCGCGACCTTTTGTCGTGTGGCTGGAAAAAACGCACCATATTCCGGTTGATGAGTTCTACACTTTAAAACGTAAAGATCGTGGGCATTTAGTCAAAGAACAATTGGCCGAACAGCAGGATATTCCAACGTTTTTACGCAAGCACTGGCAAAAAGAAACGGGGTTTGCCTTTCCGTCCGGACATACGATGTTTGCCGCCAGTTGGGCTTTACTGGGCGTAGGGCTGTTATGGCCGCGCAGACGTATGCTGACGATTGTGTTTTTGCTGATCTGGGCGACCGGCGTGATGGGCAGCCGCTTGCTGTTAGGCATGCACTGGCCCTGTGATTTGGTGGTGGCAACGCTGATTTCGTGGCTGTTGGTGACGCTGGCAACCTGGCTTGCACAGCGGGTATGCGGACCATTAACCCCACCAGTGCAGGAGGAAAAAGAAATCGCGCAGCGAGAACAAGAAAGCTAGCGATGATTGATTTTTCAAATTTTGCCCTTAAATCAGAAAGTGGAAAGCGCTTTTCCGTTTCGCACTCGTTGTGAAAATGGTAATTTAAAGGGCTCAACGCGGTAAGTTGGACACGATTTATTCGCTCAAACCACATAACGGGAAGTAATGTGAAATATTTACTCATTTTCTTACTGGTGTTGGCGATTTTTGTTATTTCGGTGACATTGGGTGCGCAAAACGATCAACAGGTTACGTTTAATTACCTGCTGGCTCAGGGTGAGTATCGTATCTCTACGCTGCTTGCTGTATTGTTTGCCGCAGGGTTTGCGATTGGTTGGCTAATTTGCGGCCTTTTCTGGCTGAAGGTTCGTGTGTCTCTTGCGCGCGCCGAACGTAAAATCAAACGACTGGAAAACCAGCTTGCGCCTGCGACCGACGTTGCGGTATCTGCCGATTCGTCGGTTGTGAAGGAATAATTATTTATGTTGGAGTTGTTGTTTCTGCTTTTACCTGTAGCCGCTGCCTATGGGTGGTATATGGGTCGCAGAAGTGCGCAACAAACCAAGCAGGATGAAGCTAACCGCCTTTCTCGTGACTATGTCGCCGGGGTTAACTTCCTCCTGAGCAACCAACAAGATAAAGCGGTAGATCTGTTCCTTGATATGCTAAAAGAGGACACAGGCACCGTTGAGGCTCATCTCACCCTCGGAAACCTGTTCCGCTCTCGCGGTGAAGTCGATCGCGCAATCCGCATCCATCAAACGTTAATGGAAAGTGCCTCGCTGACCTACGAGCAGCGTTTGCTGGCCGTGCAACAGCTGGGGCGCGACTACATGGCCGCGGGACTGTACGACCGCGCGGAAGACATGTTCAATCAGCTTACCGATGAAACTGATTTTCGGGTTGGCGCATTACAGCAACTGTTGCAAATTTATCAGGCCACCAGCGAATGGCAAAAAGCCATTGATGTAGCAGAGCGTCTGGTAAAACTCGGCAAAGACAAACAGCGTAATGAGATAGCCCACTTCTACTGCGAACTGGCCTTACAGCAAATGGGTAGCGACGATATGGATCGCGCTATGACGCTGTTGAAAAAAGGCGCCGCGGCAGACAAAAACAGTGCACGGGTATCCATCATGATGGGTCGCGTGTACATGGAAAAAGGTGATTACGCGAAGGCGGTTGAAAGCCTGCAACGGGTCATTTCCCAGGATAAAGAGCTGGTCAGCGAAACGCTGGAAATGCTGCAAAGCTGCTACCAGCATCTGGGGAAAAACGATGAGTGGGCGGAGTTTTTACGTCGGGCCGTCGAGGAGAATACTGGTGCCGCCGCCGAACTGATGCTGGCGGATATTCTTGAGGCGCGTGAGGGGGCTGATACCGCTCAGGTCTATATCACTCGTCAGCTGCAACGTCATCCTACGATGCGCGTGTTCCACAAGCTGATGGATTATCATCTCCACGAAGCCGAAGAAGGGCGTGCCAAAGAGAGCCTGATGGTTCTGCGCGATATGGTCGGAGAGCAGGTACGCAGTAAACCGCGCTACCGCTGCCAGAAGTGCGGTTTTACGGCGTATACGCTGTACTGGCACTGTCCATCCTGCCGTTCATGGTCAACCATTAAGCCCATTCGCGGACTTGATGGGCTGTAATTTTTAAAAAAACCTCATTTTAGTTACAACATACTGTTGGTGTGTAATCGATCCATCCTCAACCTCCGTTGCCGGTTCGCCTGGCAGAAATGTAATCGCGCCTGTTAATTTTCTATTACCGCAGGTAGAATGCACGCCGTTTACCCATTTCGCGCCGCCGTGGGCGCCCATCCTCAAGAAGGTCTGGTCATGACGTTTACTGCTTCATCTTCTTCTCGTGCTGTTACCGATTCCCCTGTCGTTGTCGCTCTCGATTATTCTAATCGTGATAAAGCATTAGCTTTTGTTGACAGAATTGATCCTCGTGATTGCCGTTTGAAAGTGGGCAAAGAGATGTTCACGCTTTTTGGACCTCAGTTGGTTCGCGATCTACAACAGCGTGGTTTTGACATCTTTCTTGATTTGAAATTTCATGATATTCCCAATACCACCGCACATGCAGTTGCCGCTGCTGCCGAACTTGGCGTCTGGATGGTTAACGTTCACGCTTCTGGCGGGGCGCGTATGATGACTGCAGCCCGTGAAGCCTTAGTGCCTTTTGGCCAGGACGCGCCGCTACTGATTGCCGTGACGGTTCTGACCAGTATGGAAGCCAGCGACCTCGCCGATCTAGGCGTGACGTTGTCACCTGCGGATTATGCTGAAAGACTGGCGCGCTTAACCCAGAATTGTGGTCTGGATGGTGTCGTATGCTCAGCTCAGGAAGCGGTGCGATTCAAGCAGGCGTTGGGCCAGGCATTTAAGCTGGTGACACCGGGTATTCGTCCAGAAGGCAGCGAGGCGGGCGATCAGCGTCGTATTATGACACCGGAACAGGCGCAATTAGCAGGTGTGGATTACATGGTGATTGGTCGTCCGGTCACCCAGTCGGCCGATCCCGCGCAGACGCTGAAGATGATCAATGCTTCCCTGAAACGAGGTGCGTAAATGAACGACTCAAACTCTCGTCTGGTCTACTCAACCGACTCCGGGCGTATTGATGAACCGAAAACAGCGCCTGAGCGTCCAAAAGGCGATGGCATTGTTCGTATCCAGCGCCAGACCAGTGGTCGCAAAGGGAAGGGCGTGTGCCTGATTACCGGTATTGATCAAGACGATGCCGAACTGACCAAATTAGCCGCAGAACTGAAGAAAAAGTGTGGTTGCGGTGGAGCAGTGAAAGATGGCGTGATTGAAATTCAGGGGGATAAACGCGACCTGATTAAATCGCTGCTGGAAGCTAAAGGAATGAAAGTTAAACTAGCTGGCGGTTAATAAAAAAGCCACGGAAAATTTCCGTGGCTTTTTAATAATAAAGACCTGAAAAAGTAAACGTATTATTATATCGAGCCGTTTAACCGTAGATTATTTACCCACCTGGTGGCCAATAATACCACCTACTGCAGCACCACCCAGCGTACCCAGCGTGCTACCGTCAGTCAGGACTGCACCACCTATTGCACCTGCACCAGCACCGATTGCGGTGTTACGATCTCGTTTGGACCAGTTAGAGCAGGCACTCAGCGACATTGCCAGAGTAATCGCCAGAATGGCAGCGGTCATTTTTTTGCTCGTTACTAACATAATACTTTCTCCTGAATTATTGATTCACGGAATCCAGTGTTCTTTAAGGATAGCGTCAAATTAAGACTATCGAAGATATTTCCGTGAAACCGTTTAGCGAAGTCATTACAAACACTATCCTGAAGTTGGAGGTTCGTTCCTGTTATATCGCTAACATTAATTTTACGACTTTATCCTGTTAACGACAGGTAAAAAGTCTTAATTGGATTGTCAGATAACTCTCAGAGAGCAGATGATTTGTCTGCTGACAAACCATCTACTGAAGATTTTATGCGTGGGCATCAATGATATTGACGATTAATCCTGAATGTTCGAGCTGCATTTGTACGCTGGCGCTGAGTCTGGAGTCCGTTACTACGCGGCTGAATCGCTCTAATGGACCCAGCGTGTAAGGGTGAATGGCGTCGAATTTTGAGCTGTCGGTCAACACAATAACTTCTGCGCCTTTTTCCAGCACCGCGTTAACCACGTCAGAACGCATCATATCGCGTCCGGTAAAACCGGTATCAGCCTGCCAGCCGTCAATGCCGATAAAGGCCTTACTGAAGTGTACCTGCTGGATAAACTGGCGAGTTAAAGGGCCGACCATGCTCTCACTTTTTTTCTGGTAAATTCCACCGAGAAGTATCACTTCACAGGGCGTTTCTTTGAGCAGATGAGCAATGTAGCTGCTCACGGTGATGATGGTGACATCTTTTTGCTCTGCCAGCGTTCTGGCCAGAAGTGCATTGCTGCTGCCATTCTCAATGAATACGGATTCGCCTGGACTGACCAGAGATGCAGCGAATTCAGCCAGTTCACGTTTCAGAGTGAAATTGGTCATCATGCGCGTTTCAACATCATCGCTGTTCAATGAAACAGCAAAACCGTGGGCTCGGCGTAAGTAACTCTGTTTTTCCAGCGTGTTCAGATCCTGTCGAATCGTCACTTCGGAGACACCGGTGACTTTTGCCAGATCGGCGACGCTCATCTGACCTTTATCGGTCACCATCTGCAAAATAGATTGTTGTCGGGAATTCATAGTATTAATTTTATTGCGATATCGTATCGGAAATTAAACGGAAACTGCATTATCTGCAGTTTGCTGATAGCAGCGACATCAAAAGATCACTGTCATCAGATCTCCCATGGCGCCTTCTGCTTTTTCGCCAAAGATTCGGCATCTTCTTTGACCGTGTTTAACAGTTCAGCTTTCAAAATTTCAAGATTGTGAATGGCTGAGTGGTAATCACCTGCAACGAGGATATCCAGCACGGTATCAATACGTTCGGCCAGACGCTGAGCGTCGATATCAGACATGGTCGTCATCCTAATGGCAATAGAGTTTGAATTTCATGATGCAGAATTTCATGGCAAAAGAGAAGGGAAAAATAGTATTAACCTGAACGATTGAAGAATATTATATATTCTGTGATTACATGCGGATAGCGTCGTCAAGTAATGTCCATTTATGGCTATTTATCGCCTTCATTCTCTCTGCATTAGCGCAGTTTTTTACTCAGGTGGCGGCGATACCAACGTTCAAATGCGGCTGCTGGCATTGGTTTGGCGAATAAAAACCCCTGACGCTCATTGACACCATTTTTGGTCAGAAACGCATCCTCTTTCGCGCTTTCCACGCCTTCGGCGATGACCTGCAGGTTGAGCGCCTGCGCTACCGCAACTATGGCCCGTACCAGCGATTGTGAAATGGATTGTTTGTGGATCTCTCTGACAAAGGTCTGATCCAGTTTAATGGCATCTAGCGGGAAGCGGGCCAGTTGAGACAGCGACGAATAACCGGTACCAAAATCATCCAAATGGATTTGCGCTCCTAACTGGCTAAACTGCTGAATGACTGACAACGCCAGTTGCTCATTTTCTATCAAACTGCTTTCCGTTAATTCAACATCGATGGGGCAATACTCAAAGTTGAGCTCGTGAAGTACCTGCTTAAGTGCGGTAAACAGCGTCTGGTCGGCGAGCTGGCGGGCAGAAACGTTTACCGCCACGCGCAGGTTTATTCCCTTGTCGCGCCATTTCGCTACCTGGCGCACAACGTCGAGAATAACCCAACGCCCCAGCGGGACGATGAGCCCCGATTCTTCGGCGTAGGAGATAAACTCCAGCGGTGGAATGAGGCCGCGTTCCGGAGATTGCCAGCGAACCAGCGCCTCCAGGCTGCGCACTTCACCGCGCCAGGTTATCTTTGGCTGATAATGGATAACCAGTTGATCGTTATCCAGCGCCTTACGCAGATTAGTATCCAGCCACAGATATTCAAATACCCGCTGATTCATTTCCGGAGAAAAAACACAAAACTGCCCACGGCCGCCTTCTTTCGCGGTGTACATGGCTGTATCCGCGTTACGAATGACGCTCTCGCAGTCCTGGCCATGCTGAGGTGCGAGGGATATACCAATAGAGCATCCGGTATAGACTTCAATCAGACCGATGCGGAAGGGCTGGCGCAGGCGCGTCAGAATGCGTGATGCGGTGGCTTCCAGTGTGCCCTGGGATGTTTCGGTGGCAAGAACAATGAATTCATCACCGCCAAATCGCGCCAGGATCTGGTTGTCTTCGAGGCAACTGAGGATTGCCAGCGACACGCTTTGTAGTAGCTGATCGCCAAACATATGCCCGTAGGCATCGTTTACCTTTTTGAAGTTATCCAGATCGAGGTACGCAATACCGACCTGCGTATCGCCCGCGTTATCAATTGCATTGCTGATCAGTTCATGAATTGCGTTGCGGTTTGGTAATCCAGTGATGGAGTCGGTATTTGCCAACACCCGCAGTCGTTCCTGCGCGCGGCGTTCTTCAGTGATATCGGTCCCGGAACAGATCAGAAAAATTTCGTTCTTGCCGCTACCGTTATGCACAAATTTATTGCGAAACAGAAACAGACGCTGGCCTTTGCAGGTCTTGACCCAGCGTTCAACCTCATACGAGTTACCTTCGCGAAAAAAGACCTCAATATTGCGCCGTGAAGCCGCTGCTTCACGACGGCTCATAAATAATGTGAATACACTTTGACCAATGACTTCACGTTCTTTGAGGCCGGTGTACTCTTCGCACAGGCGATTAAACCGCTGAATGTTGCCCATGCGGTCAAGAATGACAATAACGGAATTGGCTTCGGAAACGACTTGTTCGGCAAAAGAGAGGCCGTGGGCCAGATCGCGGGCGACGGAAGGGGTGTCATCCCAGGCGGATGCGCTACCGGCCCATTCGCGCTTATTGATTTTTCGACCGACCAGATGCACGGGAATGTCGTCATCTTCAATGGGCAACGTCATTAACAGACTTGACGTGATCACCGTCATTTCGCGAATGCGATCGGCTTGTTCAGGTAATAATTCGATGGTCTGATCAGCTTCTGACGCTTCGTCGATAGAGAAATGCAGGATGTTGCAATCCTCTGACAAACGCCAGTAGGGGTTATGAGTGCCCACATAGCTATACAACGTAACCAGCTCCCGGACGTCTTTCATCATGTGTACTATCCCGTTTAAAGCGCATAGAGCCTCAAAAGTATGGGTAGCCATGATTCATTCGGGGTGATTATGGCTGAACGTATTGTTTTTTTTATATATTTATGTTTAATCCAGAATCCGTAAAAAGCAAAGCCAGCGGAACTGAAAAAAGTAAAAAAATAAAATTGACCGAATGAAAGAAGTGTAGTGCGGTGGTGGGAATTTGGGCGGGAAAAAGAAACGACCTTTCACAAAATGAGAAAGGTCGCTGGATTGATACGTGTTACGCGGCTGGACGCGCGATAACGCTGCGGGTTTCCATGCGAACTTCGGCGATGGTTATGTCAATCACATCCGTGACTTTGTAAACCACTTCACCTTTAATTTGCACCGTGCCGCTTTCCTGGCTGCATACCAGCTCGTCCCGAACGGCGTGCAGGAATGGGGCAGGAATAAATGCGACTGCACCATTATCAACTAAACGTACGCGCATACCGCCGCGGCTGACGTCAATTATCTCGGCCGCAAAGCGGGTATCGGTCCCGGCTTTGTCACTCAGGAAACGGGCGTATAACCAGTCGCCCACATCACGCTCAGCCATCCGGTTCAGGCGACGACGTTCCGCCATTTGCACCGTGGTATCATCCCCAGGGCGGGCGATGGTTTCACCTTTGATGACGGCCTTAAGCAGACGGTGGTTAATCATATCGCCATATTTACGAATAGGAGAGGTCCAGGTGGCATAAGCCTCCAGACCCAGCCCAAAGTGCGGCCCTGGCTCGATACTGATTTCAGCGTAAGACTGGAAGCGGCGAATTCGGCTGTCGAGGAAACCAGAAGGCTGCGCATCCAGCTCGCGGCGCAGTTTGCAGAAACCTTCCAGCGTCAGGACTTCCTCGGCATCAACGTGCATACCATGGGTTTTTAGCAGCGCGGCCAGAGCGTCGGCGTTGGCCGGGTCGAATCCCATATGGACGTTATAAATACCGAAGCCGAGCTTGTCGCGAAGCACGCGGGCGGCGCATATGTTTGCCGCAATCATGGATTCTTCCACGATTCGGTTTGCGATGCGGCGTGGCTCAGCGACGATGTCCAGGACTTCACCTTTTTCACCAAGAACAAAACGGTAATCCGGGCGATCTTTAAATACCAGAGCATGGTTATGACGCCATTCACCGCGGCTCAGGCAAATACGGTGTAGCAGACGGATTTGTTCAGCAATCGCGTCATTTGCAGGCTGCCAGTCACCGGCACCTTCCAGCCAGTCGGAGACGTTGTCGTAGACCAGCTTCGCTTTCGACTCAATCGTCGCTGCGAAGAAGGTGATGTTGTCTTCAATCGCGCCATCCGCGGTGATGGTCATACGACAAGCCAGAACCGGACGCACTTCGTTCGCGCGTAAAGAGCACAGATCGTCAGACAGTTCGCGTGGTAGCATCGGGATATTGAACCCCGGCAGATAGTTAGTAAACGCGCGAATTTTTGCTGTTTTATCCAGCTTGCTGCCTTCTGCAATCCAGGCCGTAGGGTCGGCAATGGCGACAGTTAATTGCAGTTTGCCGTCGGCCAGCTCTTCAGCATAAAGCGCATCGTCCATATCTTCGGTGCTGGCGCTGTCGATGGTGACAAAGTTGAGGGCGGTTAAGTCCTGACGAACCAGACCTTCATCCAGTATCTCAGTTGCCACACCGTCCGGCGCTTCTTTTTCGAGATTATGGCGTGCCAGCGTGACCCACCACGGGACAAAGTGGTCATCAGCAAAAGTGATAAATTGGGTTAACTCGGCATAGAAGGTGCGATCGCCTTTCAGCGGGTGGCGACGCATTTCAGCGACGGCCCAGTCACCTTCTTTAAAATCGTGCTCAACGCCGCGGGCGGCACGGCAAGGGATCGCTTCTTTCAGTAACGGATGATCCGGCGCAATGGACAGACGATCATTTTTGCCCTGAACTTTACCCACGAAGTGCGTCAGGAAGGGTTCGATCAGTTCTTCCGGCTCGGCAGATTCACGATCTTTTTCTGTATGGATAACCGCAACAATGCGGTCGCCATGCATCACTTTTTTCATCTGCGGCGGTGGAATGAAATAGCTTTTTTGTGCATCGACTTCCAGGAAGCCAAAGCCTTTTTCCGTGGCTTTTACCACCCCTTCAGCACGTGGCGTCTGGGAATGCAGTTGCTGTTTAAGCTGCGCTAGCAGCGGGTTGTCCTGAAGCATAATTGTCTATTTTCGTGGCTAAAAGAGCGGCTGACAGTTTTACGCGATTCTCTCAGTTGCGGCAAGCGCTCTTTCAGTAAGTGGATCGGTTAATAAGTCTCGCCCAGCGCGATTTTCAAGCGATTCAACCATCCGCACAATCCGCTCCAGGCCAGCAGGTTAATCGCTTGTTCAGAAGAGATGCCCTGATCGAACAAAGGGGTTAACAGCGCGGCGCTAAAACGGTCGGGCGCTCGGGTTAGCCATTGTACCGCCTGCAGGGTGACGCGCTCAACCGGATGTCGCTGTTCCCAACGCTGTAATTCACGTTCCTCCTGGCGAAGCAGGGCGATAACGTTAGCTAATTCATTGGCTGTATGTGCCTGTTCATTAAAGCAGGCCACGCTGCCGTTAATCCGTGACGTCATTAGCGCCGCCAGTGAAAATGCCTGCACCGGTACTGCGCTGCGCCGGGTACTGGAAATCAGTGTCGTGAATAAATCTAAAATGACCGGTGAATGGATCAGTAATGGCACCAACGCTTGCAGTTCATCGGGAAAATGTCTGGCCGTCGTCTCGTCCTGAGCAGGATATTTTTCGATTGGGAATGGCGCAGCGTGCCAGGTAGCGTTTGTTGCACTAAATGGCGAAGCGTGAGCGAATTGCTGTATATCCAGCCCCGGTATTCGGCGTACCGGATGTCCAAACCAGGCCTGAAACAGGGCCACGGTCCGGGCCTGAAAACCGACGAAGCCGATAATTTGATTCATCAAAATACTATCGCTGGTAGTCAGCCCGACCGCATCCAGATGCTGGCGATCGCGTGCGCCTATCACGTCAGGAGAGCTGGCAAGTTGGCGAGCATATTGGGTGATTTGCGCCAGCCGATGGTTACTTTCCCGTGACGAGTCAGGACCAGGAAGCGGTGTTAACCGCGCGGCATAGTGATTGCACAATCGCTGGACGCCATACACCTGAGCGACGGTAAGCGCCGTACTCATCCGTTCATAGGCGCTGAATGTGTGCATCTGATTCAGGTTTACGTGAACCGGGAAGAGAACCTGGGCAAGTTTACGGGCAGGGATTAACCAGGATTGAAAAGGCAAAAGGGCGTCATCAGGTATCGCCAGATCCAGTAAAAAGCAGTCGTCGACATGAGCGGCTTCCGGCACCAGCGGCAGAATATCTTGCGGATGCTTGCTGGATTGCGTCTCATGATACCAGTGGCTTTTGCCTTCAATTCGGCGTTGTTCCATGGGCGGTCCTTGGTCTAAAAAGTGGCGACCCGGACACGTCGTCTACTACTACGCCGGATCGTTTGCGCTGCAATATCCTGACGTAAGCAGAAGAGGGGATGAAAGATTGTTCCGTGATAATAAATATCAGAAAAGCATATATGGCGGCGGGCAGAGGAGAGTCATGGGCGGGGCAAGACCGCCCATAGAAGACTTACGATTATTTCAGTTCCAGCTCGTTCATTGCCGCGATACTGAAGCCACCATCGACGTGAACGACTTCACCCGAGATGCCGGCAGCAAGATCGGAGCACAAAAATGCTGCGGAGTTGCCCACATCTTCAATGGTTACAGTGCGGCGAATCGGCGTAACCGCTTCACAATGCGCCAGCATTTTACGGAAATCTTTAATGCCGGAAGCGGCGAGTGTACGGATTGGACCGGCAGAAATAGCGTTCACACGCACGCCTTCAGGACCCATCGCATTAGCCATATAGCGGACGTTCGCTTCCAGTGAGGCTTTTGCCAGGCCCATCACGTTGTAGTTAGGGATGGCGCGCTCTGCGCCCAGATAGGATAGCGTCAGCAGCGCTGAGCCTGGGTTCAGCATGGAACGGCAGGCTTTTGCCATCGCCACAAAGCTGTAAGCACTGATGTCATGAGCAATTTTGAAGCCTTCGCGGGTGACTGCATTCACATAGTCGCCATCCAGCTGGTCTGCGGGCGCAAAACCAATCGAGTGCACGAAACCGTCGAATTTCGGCCAGGCTTTGCCTAGTTCGGTAAACAGTGCATCAATGCTGGCGTCTTCCGCCACATCACACTGCAGTACGATGCTGGAACCCAATTGAGCTGCAAATTCTTCGACGCGGCCTTTTAGTTTGTCATTCTGGTAGGTGAACGCCAGTTCAGCCCCTTCGCGATGCATGGCCTGAGCGATACCCCAGGCGATGGACAGTTTGCTGGCAAGACCCGTTACCAGAATGCGCTTACCGGAAAGAAAACCCATAGCTTTAATCCTTATGGTCATTGCTTATTTTTAGCAATCAATGAGTTATGATCACAATTTGAAGGTGTTCCGAAATGGGGCAGCAATTATATCCCACTCTTTGTGCCTTGTAGAATAGTTATCATCCCTTACGGATAATCACTTTTCATTACACATGAGGGTTATAACACTTTCCTGGTTAAGTCTCATTCATTCTGCGAAGCGCGGGGGGATGGAGAAAATACAAGGCTTTAAAGGCATCTCAATGGTATTATTAGCTGCTAGCTTATGTTTTAAAACATAGCAATGTAGGAACTTTCTTAAAACAAAAAATATGACCGTATTCAGTTCGTTATGATATATTGTTTTTATCGATCGATATTGATACATTGATCGTTATTATTGATTGTGATTAAAAGTGCATTATCAGGAAGTTATGATCAATTGGAGTGGTCTTATGCACTATCATTTCATCGCGGAACCGATGAGAGACACAACTGATACGTTACTGGGTGTTGAGATGAGCGTCCGGTTTGCTTCAGATACGGTTTCGCCGATACATCCAGAGTTCATCATTTCAGCGTGGAATAGCGAACAAAAACGTAATTTCATGCTCGAGCAAATTCGATTAATTGCCGAAAAGCGTAATTGGTTTGAGAGCCACAACCTTTTCTGTACTCTGAACCTCATTGATGAAATGGCGCTGCTGGCAATTGGCGACCCGAGCGTCAAATCGGCGCTACATGCCATGCCTTTTGTCGCCCTGGAACTTTCAGAGCGTTTTCTGACGAATACCGTATGTCTGAATAATCTGCTGATTAATTCACTTTGCGACGGTCCAAACGCATTATGGCTGGGCGATCTGGGCTCCGGCAGCATTGGGGCCAGTCCGCTGGTTTGCGGTCGTTTTGATGTTGTAAAGTTGGATCGTGGTTTTTTCCTGGATCAGGCTGAAAAACCGATGTTCCCGGTGCTAATTAAAAACATCCGCGAATATTGCGACCGCATTGCGGTGGAGGGCGTGGAAACCAAACAGCTTATCGACGAAGTAGGCGCGGCTGGTGTTTGGGTGATGCAGGGATCCCTTTTCCCTTCGGTCGCGTTTAGCGAGGTTGATACACTGCTCTTACCAAATGTTTGTCACTGATTGCAAAATTGCCCTCCGGTTGAGGAGGGCTGCATCTGCTAGCGATCTTTACGCCACGCGTCAGCGGTAAGCGCTTCGCCGAAATGACCGGCGATCAGGCGACGGGTCAGCTCATGCAACGGCGAGGCCAGAACATCTGCTGTACTGCCGCGTTCAACCACTTCACCCTGGTGCATGACTAATACCTGATCGCTGATGTGCTTCATCATGCCGATGTGCTGAGTCACATAGATATATGAAATCCCCTGTTTTTCCTGTAATTCCAGCATCAGATTGATGAGCTGCGAACGCATCGACATGTCCAGAGAGGCCAGGGCTTCGTCGGCGATAATGACTTTGGGTCGCAAAATGAGCGCTCGGGCAAGGCCCAGACGCTGTTTTTGTCCCGGAGCCAGCATATGCGGGTAATAACTCACATGGTCAGGCAACAGACCGACCATGCGCATGGTCTCGATGATCTGTTTGCGGCGCTGTTCAGGCTCGAGGTCGGTGTTCAGACGTAGCGGAAAATCGAGGATCTGCGAAATACGTTGCCGTGGGTTAAGCGACGTTGACGGATCCTGGAAAATCATACGGATACGCTGACTACGGAATGAATAATCACCATATTTTAACGGGTGATCGTCAATCAGCAGCTCACCGCTGGTAGGCTCAATCATACCGGCCAGCATCTTCGCCAGCGTAGATTTACCGGAACCATTTTCACCTATAACGGCGAGCGTCTGACGCTCGCGCAGGGTAAAGCTCAGGGGTTTAACGGCCTCAACGGTCTGACGGCGGAATAAGCCCGTCCGGTAGCGAAAGGTTTTGCTCAGATTACGAACTTCGAGCAGGGTTTCTACCATCTCACTCTCTCTCCATGTTCAGCGGGAAATGACAGGCGTAGAGATGATTCTTTGCTCCGGTCAGTCTTGGGGTTTCGATACATTCGCGCTGAGCATAAGGGCAGCGCGGCCCCAGACGACAGCCGATAGGTAATTGTTCCAGCAATGGAATGGCTCCTGGCATGGTATTCAGGCGGCTTTTGTGCGGCATTGCGCTACCAAAATCAGGAATGGCGCGAATCAACGCTTGGGTATAAGGATGATGCGGAATAGTCACCAGCTCTTTACTGGGCGCAGTTTCCACCGTTTGCCCACAGTACATCACGTTAATTTTGTCAGCCCACTGGCTGAGCATTTGCAGGTCATGGCTGATCAACAAAATGGTGGTATTGCTGTTTTGGTTCAGCCGGGTCAGCAGGCGGAAAATTTGCGCCTGAGTGGTTGGCTCCATCGCGTTCGTTGGTTCGTCGGCAATCAGTAAACGCGGCTGATTAGCCAGGGCGATTGCGATCATCACCTTCTGGCATTCGCCGTCGGTCAGTTCATACGGGAAGCTGCGCATCGCATCTTTATGATCTTTTATCCCGACGCGGTGCAGGAGTTCAATCGCGCGGCGTTTACGCCAGCCGATGCGCTGCCACCAGCGGCCTTTATAAGTCCATGCCGGAATATTTTGCATCAGTTGTCGTCCAATGCGCTCAGACGGATCGAGACACGATTGCGGTTCCTGAAAGATCATGGAAACGTTATGGCCGACCAGCTTGCGTCGTTCACGCGCGGAAAGGCGCAACAGATCGATATCATCAAAGCGCATGCGGTCTGCGGTTACGCGCCAGTTATCTTTAGCGACGCCGCAAATGGCCTTGGCGATCAGGCTCTTGCCCGATCCAGACTCGCCAACCAGTCCGCGGATTTCACCTTCATTGAGGGTCATACTGACGCGGTCAACCGCCTTCACCCAGTCGTCGCCGGTTCTGAATTCAATGGTCAGGTTGCGGATATCCAGTAATGGCATTATTCCACCCCCGCAATAATTGCCCGGCGCACGCCATCACCCAGCAGGTTAACCAGCAGCACGCTTATCATAATCGCCGCACCTGGCAGCATAACCGTCCAGGGTGCGACATAAATCAGCTCCAGCGCGTCGCCAAGCATGGCTCCCCATTCTGGTGACGGCAACTGTGCGCCAAGGTCGAGAAAACCCAGCGCGGCGATGTCCAGAATCGCCATCGACAGCGCACGGGTGATTTCAGTGATAAGTCCGGCGGTAATATTGGGCAGAACGGCAAACCACAGGATATTGAGCGTGGTTGCACCGTCCAGGCGAGCGGCGATAACGTACTCTTTTTCCAGCTCGTCATGCACCATGCTGTAGACGGAGCGTACCATGCGCGGCAGCAGCGCCAGCCAGACGGCAAACATCGCATGTGTCAGATGCGGTCCGGCAAAGGCCACCACAATAATCGCCAACAGCAGCGAAGGGATCGAGAGCAGGGTGTCCAGAATGTGGTTCAGCACCGCGGAGCGCAAACCGTGCGTTGCGCCGGCAACCACGCCCAGTAACAGGCCACATAGTGTGGCGGCGAGGGTGACGACAAACGCGCCGCCAACGGTTGGGGCCGCGCCGCTGAGCAGGCGACTTAGCACGTCACGCCCGAGATCGTCAGTTCCGAGGAAAAATGAGACTTCGCCATAGCGCGACCATGACGGCGGTAAAAGCTGATAGCCGAGAAATTGCTGGTCGATGCCATAAGGGGCAAACCAACCACCAAAAATACACAGAATCGCCAATCCTGCGCAGCCATACAGGCCGATCATCGCAGTCGCATCGCCGTAAAAATTGCGCCATGCGGTGCGCAACGTACCCGGCGGGCGCTTTTCGCTGTAGACGCTATCGTAAGGCATACCATTCCTTATGTTTCAGAGGGTTAGCCATAGCACCCAAAATATCAGAGATGACGTTAACGATGATAACCAGTGAGCCAATCACCATGACGCCCGCCGAAATTGCCGCGTAATCCTGCTGGCGAATTGCGTTAATCAGCCAACGGCCAAGACCTGGCCAGCTAAAGACCATCTCGGTGATCATCGCCAGCGTCAGCATGGTGGAAAACTGTAAGCCCAGACGCGGGATCACCGGCGGAAGGGCGTTGTGCAGAACGTGACGGCGCAGAATGGTTAAGCGTGACAGACCGCGCGTGGCGGCCGCTTTAACATAGTTTTGATCAAAGACCTCAATGGTGCTGATTCGCATCAGGCGAATAACTTCCGTGGTAGGGGCGACGGAAAGCGTCAACACCGGAAGCACCATGTGACGGATTGCGCTGACCAGCATTTCATCGCGCCAGGGCGAGTCGGAGATCCACGCATCAATAATGGCAAATCCGGTAACGGGCTTCACTTCATAGAGAAGATCAAAGCGTCCCGAAACGGGAAGCCAGCCGAGAGTCAGTGAGAAGAGCAACGTCAGCAACAGCGCCAGCCAAAAAACCGGAATGGAAAAGCCCATCAACGCTAAGGCGCTGATGCAGCGGTCCTGCCATTTGTTCCGCGTGATCCCTGCCAGCATACCAACGGGGATCCCAACCATCAGCGCAAAACCAAAGGCCAGAATGCACAGTTCCATCGTCGCCGGGAACACCTCCTTCAACTGTTCTGAAATCAACTGGCCGTTAATACTGGATACACCAAAATCCCAGTGAATGAGGCCATTGAACCAGAATACCCAGGCGTTCCACAGCGATGCACCCTGTAACGGCGCATGAGGCGTGAAGTAGCTCAGGCTGAATCCAATAAAGGTCAGGAAGAAGAGGGTGACCAGCAGCAATAAAAAACGACGCAGGGTGAAGATAATCATGGCTTTTTCACCTCATCTTTCTTTTCCCTGGAAACCCCGGCAAAAGATGCATTGCCGAACGGACTCAACACCAGTCCTTTGATATCGTAACGATAAGCCTGTAGACGCAGTGAAGAGGCCAGCGGCAGGATCGGTAACTCTTTCGCGAGAATATTTTGCGCTTCGTCATAGGCATCAATTCGCGATGAGAGTTGCTGCGAAGAGAGGGCTTTGCGCAGAACACTGTCAAATTCCGGATTACACCAGTGGGCGAAGTTAGTCTGCGAGTTGATGGCGGCGCAGCTTAGCAACGGTCGGAAAAAACTGTCAGGATCGTTACTGTCCGTCGCCCAACCGGATAACGTTAGATCATGGTTCATATCCATTAATCGCGCCTCCTGAAAACGACCTTCTACCGGAATGATTTTAACTTTCACACCCACCTGAGCCATGTCAGCCTGAATCAGCTCGGCGGTTTTCAGTGGACTGGGGTTCCAGGCCTGAGAACTGGTGGGTACCCAAAGCTGTAATGTCAGGTTCTCCAGCCCCAGTGCTTTTAACTGCTCGCGCGATTTTGCCGGATTGTACTCTGTAATTTTAGCTTCGTTGTCATAAGCCCACGAGGCGCGAGGCAAAATAGATGCTGCGGTTTCCGCCGTCCCGTAGTAGATGGACTGCATCAGCCGTTGGTTATTAATGGCCAGCGCCAGCGCATGCCGCACGGCGGGATTATCCATCGGTGGTTTATTGGTGTTGAATGCCAGATAGGCGATGTTCATCCCTGGGCGCAGGGTCAGACGCAGGCGCGGGTCATCACGCAAAATGCTGAGCTGACTGGCGGCGGGCCAGGCCAGAACATCACACTCACCGGTCAGGAGTTTCGATAGACGTCCGGTGCCGCCAGAGCCGAGGTCCACAACCACCTGCGGCATCAGAGGAGTACCACGCCAGAATTTTTCATGGCGCTGCAGTCGAACATATTGCCCTGCGCGATTCTCCGAAAGCTGGTACGGTCCGGTGCCGACGGGTTGTCTGTCGAGCAGCTCCTGACGATCCTGTTTTGCCAATTTAGCCGCATATTCTGCTGACATCACGGAGGCATAATGCGTGGCGAGGTGCCACATGAAGGAGGCGTCGGGCTGAGTTAAGCGGAACTCAACGGTGTTGTTGTCCAGCTTGCGTACGCTTTGGACGTTATCGGCGAACTGTAGGCTGTCGAAGTAGGGGAAACTGCTACCGTTTACATTGTGCCACGGATGCTGGCGATCAAAGATGCGCTCGAAGGTAAACACCACGTCGTCCGCATTCAGTTTGCGGGTGGGGGTGAACCAGGCCGTCTTCTGAAACTGGACGTCACGACGCAGATGGAAGCGGTAGGTTGCGCCGTTATCCAGCACCTCCCAGCTTTCAGCCAGCTCAGGCACCAGTCGATAGGTGTACGGATCGACATCGAGTAGTCGGTCATACAGCTGGGCTGCCAGGGTGTCGACGATAAGACCGCTGCTCGCTTTTTGCGGGTTAAACGTATTGACCTGCCCGCTAACGCAATAGACAAAGCCGCTGTCACGAATATCAGCATCAGCATGCGAAGCCTGTTCAGGCGCGGCAGCAGCCTGACCACTCAGAAATCCAGCCATCACGATCAGAGATGATAAAACCAGGCGCATAATTTTAAAGGATTATAAATAAAGAGGCTATCTTACTAATATTTAATGACATTTGCCATTACCGTTTGTGTTTGGGGACCGCACAGGTGATAACCGCGAATTCAACATCGCGACAGGGTCACCCTTCATACCCGCTATCCACTTTGAATTTACTCTGTTAACTATCTTAGCATTTTCATGACCCATCTGACTCGTTAAAACGCGGGATTCGCTGGCTGACAGAAAAATGTGAGGGGGACGTGGGGGAAAGTGACCATGACCGCCAGGAGAGAGCATCAGCAATATCGCGGGGAAAGTGAAATATAAAAATAATCTCATAATGGTGCTATGGATAATTTCATTCGTTCTCCATTTCGATAGGGCTGAGATGTTAAATTTGGTTGCTATTTATTTATGCTGATTGTTGGATAATTCTTAAATGATAACGAGTATTGAATCATAACGTTGGTAAAATATAAGCGAGGCGACGTAGGTAGATGAATACAGGAAAAACAATTGCATAGGACTCTATTAACCTCTCGCTTCTGAGTGGTATCTCGTTACTCAATAAAATTGTCTGGCCTGTTAAGGTTTTATTTATATATTTCATTGATATATATGGATTTAAGTGCTATGGGTTAAGCAGGGATTAATCTCATAAAATACTCGAAAGCGCGATACGGTGATTAGTGTATCGGTAGAGGTGATATTACGCGAAATATTAAATTGCGGTGAATTACAAAGGTCATGCCACTCATTTTGGTCTACGCTTAATAATCTTTGTGATAAAAAATGAGAGGTATTTAAATGGCTGACTTAAACAATGAAAAAAAGACCATCAATAAAACTCATTCTGCGCGTTTTCCGGCACCGCCTTTTCCACAGCAGAAGCAACCCTTCCCAGGGCTGGCCGGAAAAATGCAACCGCGTCCCGAGCATGGAGAGGAGAGCTATCAGGGAAGCGGTCGATTGAATGGGCGCAAGGTATTAATTACCGGGGGGGATTCAGGGATTGGCCGTGCTGTTGCCATCGCTTATGCCCGTGAAGGCGCTGATGTTGCGATCAACTATTTACCTGATGAAGAAGACGATGCGCGTGAAGTGGTCGACTTGATAAAAAAAGCAGGCAGAAATGTCGTGGCTATCCCCGGAGATATTCGAGATGAAACTTTTTGCGGCCAACTGGTTAAACAGGCGGTAATAGGGCTGGGTGGGTTGGATATCCTCGTCAATAATGCGGGTCGTCAGCAATTTTGCGAGTCTATTGAGGCGCTCACCACAGAAGATTTCGATGCCACATTCAAGACTAATGTCTACGCTATGTTTTGGATCACCAAAGCGGCTATCCCCCATCTTTCACGAGACAGCGTGATAATTAATACCTCCTCGGTACAGGCTTATGAGCCTAGTGAAATCCTGCTTGACTATGCTCAGACCAAAGCGGCGATCGTGGCATTTACTAAATCGCTGGCGAAACAGCTGGCACCGAAAGGGATACGGGTTAATGCCGTAGCGCCAGGCCCATACTGGACTGTACTGCAATGCTGTGGTGGTCAGCCACAGGAAAAAGTGGAGAAGTTTGGGGCAAATGCACCGCTGGGGCGTCCGGGTCAACCAGTGGAAATTGCGCCGCTTTATGTCACTTTGGCCGCTGAAGAGAACAGTTATACATCCGGCCAGGTTTGGTGCTCTGATGGGGGGACAGGGACCCTCTGACGTTTATGCTCCGTGAGTCGAAAAGTCAGAGGGGAAAGTGACTTTAATGGACGAGTGCTGACAATAAAGCGTCAAACCCTCCAATATAACGTTGGCAGAGGCGCGCTAAATCTGGTGTTTCTTAAGCAACGCGCGTAGCTGATGGTAAGTCAGACCCAGTAACTCAGCGGCTTTTTTCTGATTAAATTTCGCCTGCTGCAAGCTGGTTTGTAGAAAGTCTTTCTCTTGTTGCTGCTGGAATTCACGCAGATCCAGCGGTAATGCTACAGATGTCTGCTTTGGTGGTGCTGCCTGTGGCTGCGCAACATGGCGGCGGAAGGGGTCAATGATGATCTCATCCAGCGGGTAATCACTGGTACCGTGCCGGTAAACGGAGCGCTCCACGACGTTTTTCAGTTCACGAATATTACCCGGCCAACGGTAATGGAGGAGGGTTTCTCTGGCCTCGGCGCTGAATCCCGGAAAAAGAGGTAACCCGATCTCGCGGCACATCTGAATGGCAAAGTGTTCGGCCATTAACATGATGTCGCTTTGACGCTCGCGTAGTGGGGGAAGTTGCACCACGTCAAAGGCCAGACGATCCAGCAGGTCCGCGCGGAAAGTGCCTTCGCTGACCATACGTGGCAGGTCGGCATTGGTCGCGCAGACCAGTCGCACGTTAACCTGCAAGGGCTGGCTGCCGCCGACGCGTTCCAGCTCGCCATACTCAATTACGCGCAGCAGTTTTTCCTGTACCAACATTGGCGCGGTCGCCAGTTCATCAAGAAACAGCGTGCCGCCGTCGGCGCGTTCGAAACGTCCTGGATGGCGTTTTTGTGCACCGGTAAACGCACCGGCTTCGTGACCAAACAGTTCGGAATCAAGTAAGTTCTCGTTGAGGGCCGCGCAGTTAAGCGAAATAAATGGGCCCTGCCAACGGCTGGAGAGGTAGTGCAGGCGGTTGGCAATAAGCTCTTTCCCCGTACCTCGCTCACCGATAACCAGTACAGGTTTATCCAGCGGCGCCAGATGAGAAACCTGTTCCAGCACTTCAATAAAGCTGTTCGCTTCGCCCAGAATATTGTCTTTGTATCCTGCCATGATGAAATTCACCACTTGTTAGTGTTATTCACCAATTTACCCTAATTCTCCCGTCAGGTAAAATTGGATATTTACATTAAAATCAATTAGTTAAAAAGTTGGCACGCCAAGTGCATTACGAAAACAGCAGGGCATAGCCCGATATCAGAACAGTAAGTGAGGATTACATTATGGGTATTTTTTCTCGTTTTGCCGACATCGTGAACGCCAACATTAATGCGTTGCTGGAAAAGGCTGAAGATCCGCAGAAGCTGGTGCGGTTAATGATCCAAGAAATGGAAGACACGCTGGTTGAGGTGCGCTCAAACTCCGCACGCGCTCTGGCAGAAAAGAAACAATTATCTCGCCGTATCGAACTGGCCAGCGCACAACAGGCAGAGTGGCAAGAAAAAGCCGAGCTGGCGCTGCGTAAAGAGAAAGAAGATTTGGCGCGTTCTGCCTTAATCGAAAAACAGAAACTGACTGATCTGATTGCTTCTCTGGAGCATGAGGTGACGCTGGTTGACGATACGCTGGCGCGAATGAAAAAAGAGATCGGTGAGCTGGAAAATAAACTCAGTGAAACCCGTGCTCGTCAGCAGGCATTGATGCTGCGCCATCAGGCTGCGAGCTCTTCGCGTGATGTTCGTCGTCAACTGGACAGCGGTAAGCTGGATGAAGCGATGGCACGCTTTGAATCTTTCGAGCGTCGTATCGATCAGATGGAAGCTGAGGCCGAAAGCCATAACTTCGGTAAACAGCAGTCTCTGGATCAGCAATTTGCTGACCTGAAAGCAGATGATGAAATCAGCGAGCAGCTGGCGCAACTTAAAGCCAAAATGCAGCAAGATAAGCAATAATAACATCTGGCGGCGCCCGAACGCGCCGCCGCTCATCACCTGTAAGGAGTACTCATGAGCGCGCTATTTCTGGCTATCCCATTAACCATCTTTGTGTTGTTCGTTTTACCGATTTGGCTCTGGCTGCATTACAGCAACCGTTCCAGTCGTGGCGAACTGGCGCAAAGTGAACAGCAACGTCTGGTAGAACTCAACGATGACGCACAGCGGATGCGCGAGCGCATTCAGGCGCTGGAAGACATCCTTGATGCTGAACATCCAAACTGGAGGGACCGCTAATGGGAGGCGTTAATCTGAACAAAAAACTGTGGCGTATTCCGCAACAGGGCATGGTGAAGGGGGTTTGTGCAGGTATTGCGCATTACCTCGATGTGCCTGTGAAGCTGGTACGGATCCTGGTGGTGTTGTCCGTCTTTTTTGGTCTGGCCTTTTTTACCTTCGTCGCTTACATCGTGCTGACGTTTGTGTTGGACCCGATGCCGGACAATGTGGTTTCCGGTGAGCAGCAGCCATCAAGCGGCGAGCTGTTGGATGCCGTCGATCGCGAGCTGGCGGCAAGTGAAAAGCGTTTGCGTGAAATGGAGCGTTATGTCACCTCTGATACCTTTTCATTGCGCAGCCGTTTCCGCCAATTGTGAGGATAGAAATGAACAATCGCTGGCAACGTGCCGGGCAAAGGGTTAAGCCGGGCTTTAAAATAGCAGGTAAGCTGGTGCTTTTAACTGCGCTTCGTTACGGCCCGGCGGGGGTAGCAGGGTGGGCGGTGAAGTCCGTCGCTCGACGCCCGCTTAAAATGCTGCTGGCGTTGGTCCTGGAGCCGGTTTTGAGTCGGGCAGCGGCAAAATTATCGAAACGCTATTCAGGTAATCAACCCTGATATCCGAATCAGCAAAAGCAAGCAACAATTAATCAACATTCCCTCTGTTAATTTGCGGCAGCTCACAAATACGATTTTTTGGCTGCCGAAATTCTTTTATTATCCCCCTCCTGGCCACCTCAGCCGATTGACAGCTTATTTCCCGCAGAGTAGTCTCTTGACTCATGGGACCGCTACCACGAGAATTGAAGGTGAACCAAAAAATCCAAAAATGCCTGGCAGAAGTTTATGGTGATACGTTTACTTCATGCCACTATGAAGCGCTGATTGCACGTTTAGAGAAATCACAGGGATTAATTAAAAAAATCCGTAAAGCGCATTGGGACGAGGGCGATGTGGTTCTTATTACCTACGCCGATCAATTCCACGGGGCAGGCAAAAAACCACTGCCGATGTTTAATCAATTTTATAATGAATGGCTTAAGTCGACATTTTCTCATGTGCATCTGTTGCCGTTTTATCCGTGGTCATCGGATGATGGTTTTTCCGTAATTAATTACCATCAGGTTGCCGAAGAAACCGGTGACTGGAATGATATTAAGCAATTGGGTAAATCCAGTCGACTGATGTTTGATTTTGTTTGTAACCATATGTCAGCGAAAAGCGAATGGTTTAATAACTATTTGCAACAGCTTGACGGTTATGAAGATTTCTTTATTGCGATGGATCCTGATACGGACCTGAGCAACGTAACGCGTCCACGCGCATTACCGTTACTGACGCCTTTTACGCTGAAAGATAACACCGTACGCTATTTATGGACGACGTTCAGCGACGACCAGATCGATCTCAACTATGCCAACCCGATAGTGTTACTGGCGATGGTCGATGTGCTATTGAGTTATCTTGAGCAGGGCGCTGATTATGTCCGCCTGGATGCGGTTGGCTTTATGTGGAAAGAGCCAGGAACGACCTGTATTCACCTGGAAAAAACGCATCAGCTTATCAAACTATTTCGCGCTATTGCTGACTGCGCGGCGCCTGGTACGGCGATTATTACTGAAACAAACGTTCCGCATAAGGATAATGTGTCCTACTACGGAAATGGTCGTGATGAAGCGCATATGGTGTACCAGTTCTCGTTACCGCCGCTGGTGCTGCATGCGGTACAACGCCAGGATACCTCAACCTTGTGCCAGTGGGCGCAATCACTGGAACTGCCGTCCAGTGAGACCACCTGGTTTAATTTCCTCGCATCGCATGACGGCATTGGTCTCAACCCATTACGTGGTTTGTTACCTGAAGACGAGATCGTGCGCCTGGTGACGGAATTACAACAGGAAGGCGCGCTGGTTAACTGGAAAAATAACCCTGATGGTAGTCGCAGTCCGTATGAAATTAACGTCACATATATGGACGCACTAACGCCAGACAATTGTAGTGATGCCGAACGTTTTTCCCGCTTTATTCTCGCACATGCCATTTTGCTGAGTTTTCCGGGGGTACCTGCGGTTTACATTCAAAGCATTCTTGGGTCACGCAATGATTATAAAGGTGTCGAGGCGCTAGGTTATAACCGTGCGATCAACCGCAAAAAAATATCAAATAAGCCAAATCGAAACGGAGCTGGCAGATGAAACCAGTTTGCGCCATGCTATTTATCATGAATTATCCCGATTAATTGTAATACGTCGTAGTAATAAAGCATTTCACCCTGATAGTGATTTTCAGATTAGCAGTGTTACACCGGCTGTAATGCAAATTAAACGTACGGCGGAAACAGGCGAAAAAATTACCGGATTATTTAATGTCAGCGGTCATACGCAAACCATTAGTATTGATGTTGAAAATGGATTTGATTTGATTAGCGGTAAAACTATTTCAGGTAAAGAATTAACGTTGAACGCCTGGCAGGTCATGTGGGTTAAGTAATAAAAAGGAACATTTCATGCTTAAAACTAAAATTGTGCTGATTTCAGCACTGGTTTCCTGCGCCCTGGTTTCCGGGTGTAAGGATGATAAAACGTCCTCTGTTGCGATTGAATTTATGCACTCTTCTGTTGAACAGGAGCGGCAGGCGGTTATTGCAAAACTGATTGAGCGTTTTGAAAAAGAGAACCCGGGGATCAGTGTCAAACAGGTTCCTGTAGAAGAAGATGCGTACAACACCAAGGTCATCACCCTGGCGCGGAGCGGTTCACTGCCTGAAGTCATTGAAACCAGCCATGACTACGCGAAGGTTATGGATAAAGAATCACTTATCGATCGTAAAGCCGTAGCGCAGGTCATCAACGCTGTAGGTGAAGGTACTTTTTATGATGGCGTGCTGCGTATTGTGCGCACTGAAGACGGTACCGCCTGGACCGGGGTTCCGGTTAGCGCCTGGATTGGCGGGATCTGGTATCGCAAAGATGTGCTGGCAAACGCTGGGCTGGAAGAGCCAAAAGACTGGCAACAACTGCTGAGCGTGGCGCAGAAGCTAAACAATCCTGGTAGTAAGAAATATGGTATTGCGCTGCCCACGGCGGAAAGCGTTTTGACCGAACAGTCATTTTCCCAGTTCGCGCTCTCAAACCAGGCCAACGTTTTTGATGCGCAAGGAAAGATAACGCTCAACACACCTGAAATGGCGCAGGCGCTGCAGTATTACCGCCAATTGGCAATGAACACCATGCCGGGCTCAAACGACATCATGGAAGTCAAAGACGCGTTCATGAACGGCACGGCGCCGATGGCGATTTATTCCACCTATATCCTCCCGGCGGTGATTAAAGAGGGCGATCCTAAAAATGTGGGCTTTATGGTGCCGACGGAAAAAAACTCTGCTGTTTACGGCATGCTGACGTCGTTAACCATTACCGCGGGTCAAAAGTCTGAAGAGACAGAAGCGGCAGAGAAATTTGTCACCTTTATGGAGCAGGCCGACAACATCGCGGACTGGGTCATGATGTCGCCAGGGGCGGCGCTGCCGGTCAACAAAGCAGTGGTGAATACCCCGACGTGGAAAGATAACACTGTCATCAAAGCGCTGGGTGAATTACCCGATCAACTGATTGCCGAACTGCCGAATATCCAGGTGTTTGGTGCCGTCGGCGATAAGAACTTCACCCGCATGGGCGACGTCACAGGCTCCGGTGTTGTGAGCTCAATGGTGCACAACGTGACGGTAGGCAAAGCCGACCTCGTCACCACGATTGAAGCGAGCCAGAAAAAACTGGATGACCTCGTTGAACAGCGCTAATGGGGAAATGGAAAGCCGTGATGAATAAGTTCTTTTCAGGTCGATCTGATATGCCATTCGCCATGCTGCTGTTGGCGCCCAGCTTGCTGTTACTGGGCGGTTTAGTGGCGTGGCCGATGATATCTAACATCGAAATCAGCTTTATGCGACTGCCGCTGAATCCGCAAATTGAGTCTACGTTTGTCGGGCTGAGCAACTATATCCGTATCTTATCCGATCCCGGATTTTGGCATTCGCTGTGGATGACGGTCTGGTATACCGCGCTGGTTGTGGCAGGAAGCACGGTACTGGGGCTGGGCGTGGCGATGTTTTTTAACCGTGAGTTTCGTCTGCGGAAAACGGCGCGCTCACTGGTCATCCTCTCTTACGTGACGCCATCAATTTCGCTGGTGTTTGCCTGGAAATACATGTTCAACAACGGCTACGGCATTGTGAACTACCTCGGTGTGGATCTGTTGCATCTCTACGATCAGGCACCGCTGTGGTTCGACAATCCCGGCAGCAGCTTCGCGCTGGTCGTGCTGTTCGCCATCTGGCGCTACTTCCCGTATGCCTTTATCTCGTTTCTGGCGATTTTACAGACGATTGATAAATCGTTGTATGAGGCGGCAGAAATGGACGGCGCGAATGCCTGGCAACGGTTTCGTATCGTCACGCTGCCAGCGATTATGCCGGTGCTGGCAACCGTGGTCACGCTGCGCACGATCTGGATGTTTTACATGTTCGCCGATGTTTATCTGCTGACCACTAAAGTCGATATTCTCGGGGTCTATCTCTATAAAACAGCGTTTGCATTTAACGACTTAGGCAAAGCGGCCGCTATTTCTGTCGTCCTCTTCGTCATTATTTTCGCTGTTATCCTGCTGACCAGAAAACGGGTGAACCTCAATGGCAACAAATAAGCGCACACTTGGCCGCATCGGCTTTTACTGTGGATTAATTGTCTTCCTGGGCATCACGCTATTCCCATTTTTTGTGATGCTGATGACCTCATTTAAAAGCGCCAAAGAGGCGATCTCGCTGCATCCGACGCTGTTACCGCAGCAATGGACGCTGGAACATTACATCGACATCTTCAACCCGATGATTTTCCCGTTTGTTGACTACTTCCGTAATAGCCTGGTGGTATCGGTCACTTCTTCGGTGGTGGCGGTGTTTCTCGGCGTGCTCGGAGCGTATGCGCTTTCCCGCCTGCGTTTTAAGGGGCGAATGACCATCAATGCCAGCTTTTACACGGTGTACATGTTTTCGGGGATCCTGCTGGTGGTGCCGCTATTCAAAATCATTACGGCACTTGGCATCTATGACACCGAAATGGCGTTGATTATCACCATGGTCACCCAGACGCTGCCGACCGCGGTGTTCATGCTGAAAAGCTACTTCGACACCATTCCGGATGAGATAGAAGAAGCCGCGATGATGGATGGATTGAACCGTCTGCAGATCATCTTTCGCATTACCGTGCCGTTGGCGATGTCCGGTCTGGTTTCGGTCTTTGTGTACTGCTTTATGGTGGCGTGGAATGACTATCTGTTTGCCTCGATTTTCCTCTCCAGCGCCAGCAATTTTACCTTACCGGTCGGTCTGAACGCGCTGTTCAGTACGCCTGACTATATCTGGGGACGCATGATGGCGGCATCGTTAGTCACCGCATTGCCGGTCGTCATTATGTATGCGCTTTCCGAACGTTTTATTAAAAGTGGTTTGACCGCAGGCGGCGTGAAAGGCTAAGCGGCCAGTTTAATTAAGGAGTTGTAAATGAAGAAGTTAGTTGCCACAGAACCGCGTGTTGCGGCGTTGGTGGAATATGAAGACAGAGCTGTATCCGCCAATGAAGTGAAAGTTCGCGTTCGCTTTGGTGCGCCGAAACATGGCACGGAAGTGGTCGATTTTCGCGCTGCCAGTCCGTTTATTGACGAAGATTTTAACGGCGAATGGCAAATGTTCATGCCGCGTCCGGAAGGGGCGCCGCGCGGGATTGAATTCGGCAAGTTCCAGCTTGGCAACATGGTGGTGGGCGATGTTATTGAGTGTGGCAGCGATGTGACCGAATACGCCGTTGGCGATTCAGTTTGCGGCTACGGCCCACTGGCAGAAACGGTTTTCTTTAATGCGGTAAACAACTACAAACTGCGCAAAATGCCGGAAGGTAGTTCGTGGAAAAATGCCGTGTGCTATGACCCGGCACAGTTCGCCATGAGTGGCGTGCGCGACGCCAATGTGCGTGTCGGCGACTTTGTTGTCATCGTCGGCTTAGGGGCGATTGGCCAGATTGCCGTCCAACTGGCTAAGAAAGCGGGAGCCTCGGTGGTCATTGGCGTGGATCCGATTGCCCATCGTTGCGATATCGCGCGTCGTCATGGCGCGGATTTCTGTCTGAATCCTATTGGCACCGATGTCGGCATGGAAATTAAGAAGCTGACCGGCAAGCAGGGCGCGGATGTGATTATCGAAACCAGCGGCTATGCGGATGCGTTGCAATCGGCGTTACGTGGTCTGGCCTATGGTGGAACCATCTCCTATGTCGCTTTCGCGAAACCTTTTGCTGAAGGCTTCAACCTGGGGCGTGAAGCGCACTTCAACAACGCCAAAATTGTCTTCTCCCGTGCCTGCAGTGAGCCAAATCCGGATTATCCGCGCTGGAGCCGCAAGCGTATTGAGGAGACCTGTTGGGAACTGTTGATGAACGGTTACCTGAACTGTGAAGAACTTATTGACCCGGTAGTGACATTTGCCAGCAGCCCGGAAAGCTATATGCAGTATGTCGATCGCCATCCGGAAAAGAGCATCAAAATGGGCGTGACGTTTTAATTAAGGAATGCAGAAGATGAAAATTGGAACACAGAACCAGGCTTTTTTTCCGGAAAATATTCTCGAGAAATTCCGTTACATCAAAGAGATGGGGTTTGACGGTTTTGAAATTGACGGCAAGCTGCTGGTTAACAACCTGGCAGAAGTGAAAGCGGCAATCAAAGAAACAGGCCTGCCCGTCACCACCGCCTGTGGAGGATATGACGGTTGGATCGGTGATTTTATCGAAGAGCGTCGTTTGAATGGCTTACAGCAGATTACCCGCATTCTCGAAGCGCTGGCCGAAGTCGGTGGGCAGGGCATTATTGTACCCGCTGCATGGGGCATGTTTACCTTCCGCTTACCGCCGATGACCTCTCCGCGCAGCCTGGCGGGTGATCGTAAAGCAGTAAGTGATTCATTGATTTATCTCGATAAAGTTGCCGAGCGTACGGGGACGGTGGTGTATCTGGAACCGCTCAATCGCTATCAGGATCATATGATCAACACCCTGGCGGATGCCCGTCGCTATATCGTGGAAAACAACCTGAAGCATGTGCAAATCATTGGTGATTTTTACCATATGAATATCGAAGAAGACGATATGGCTCAGGCGCTGCATGACAATCGCGATCTGCTGGGACACGTCCATATTGCGGATAACCATCGTTATCAGCCGGGGAGCGGTACGCTGGATTTCACTGCGCTGTTTGATCAGTTGCGTGAAGATAATTATCAGGGTTACGTCGTGTACGAAGGGCGTGTACGGGCAGAGAACCTGCCGGAAGCGTACCGTCAGTCACTGGCCTGGCTGCGTACCTGCTAAGAGGATTTCTGTGAAAAGTGCACTGACAAGCTCTCCGCTACGCATCGCCATTATCGGCGCCGGGCAGGTGGCGGATAAAGTTCATGCTTCGTACTACTGCACCCGCAACGATCTGGAACTGGTGGCTGTCTGTGACAGCCGCCTGTCACAGGCGCAGGCGTTGGCAGAGAAATACGGCAATCCGCAGGTTTGGGACGATCCTCAGACGATGCTACGCGAGGCTAAGCCAGATATCGTCAGCATCTGTTCACCCAATCGTTTTCATTATGAACACACCATGTTGGCGCTGAACGCCGGATGCCATGTGATGTGTGAGAAACCTCCGGCGATGACGCCAGCCGAGGCGCTGGAAATGTGTAACACGGCGCGTCGAATGGGGAAAGTTCTGGCTTATGATTTTCATCATCGTTTCGCACTGGATACGCAGCTGCTTCGTGAGCAGGTGATGGCCGGCGTGCTGGGTGAAATCTATGTCACCAATGTCCGCGCTTTGCGCCGCTGCGGCGTGCCCGGCTGGGGGGTATTTACCAACAAAGAACTGCAGGGCGGCGGGCCGCTGATTGATCTCGGCATCCATATGCTTGATGCCGCCATGTATGTGCTGGGGTTTCCGGCAGTAAAGCGCGTTAACGCACACAGTTATCAACGCATTGGCACGCGTAAAAACAGCGGCCAGTTTGGGAAATGGGATCCCGAGACGTATACCGTGGAGGATTCTCTGTTCGGGACGATTGAATTTCATAACGGCGGTATCCTGCGACTGGAAACCTCTTTTGCGCTGAATATCCCGGAACAATCGATTATGAACGTTAATTTCTGCGGCGATCTGGCAGGGGCGACGTTATTCCCGGCCCAGGTTTATACCGATCGTGAGGGTACGCTTGACGTACTGCTTCAGCGCGAAATGGCCGATGACAATCGTCATTATCGCAGCATGGAAGCTTTTGTGAATCATGTCCAGGGCGAGCCTGTCACTATTGCCGACGCAGAGCAAGGCGTCGTTATTCAACAACTGGTTGCCGCACTGTATCAATCGGCTGAAACAGGGACCTACGTAGACTTATGACGAGGCCAGTAATGCTAACTGAACCGGCTTTTTGCCCACACAACCTGAATAAATATGCGTCCCTCATGACGACCGGTAACGGTTATATGGGGATTCGCGCCAGCCACGAGGAAGCCTACACCTTACAAACTCGCGGCATGTACCTTGCTGGACTGTATCACCGGGCAGGGAAAGGCGAGATTAATGAACTGGTTAATCTGCCTGATGTGGTGGGGGTGGAGATTTCACTCAATGGTGAGATTTTCTCGCTCACCAGCGGCGTTATCGAAAGCTGGCAACGTGAACTGGATTTTGCCAGTGGGGAATTACGCCGTGCGCTTACCTGGCGTGCGTCTGGCGGAGCGCGTTTTGCCATTGAGAGCCGGCGATTTGTCTCGGCACAAAAACTGCCGCTGTTTGCGATGGAAGTTGTCGTCACGCCACTGGATGGCGATGCCAGCATTGGTATCTCGACCGGAATTGACGCTACGATGACCAATCATGGTCGTCAGCATTTGGATGAAACGCAGGTCCGGGTCTTTGGCCAGCATCTTATGCAAGGGATTTACACCACCCAGGACAACCGCAATGATATCGCTATCACCACGTATTGCGATGTAGACGGTGCAGCGCAGCGCTGCTTCACCGCGAAAGAACGTCGGCTGTTACAACACAACAGCGTGCAGGCGAAAGCCGGACAGCGCGTCACGCTGACAAAAATTAGCTGGGTAGACTGGGCGAGTGAACGCAGCCTGTCGCTTGAGACCTGGGGACGCCAGTCGCTGCGCAACCTGGAAGTATGCGCGCAGCAAGGCTATGACGTTCTGCTTGCTGAGTCGGCTGCTAACTGGCATGCCTGGTGGCAAAATCGTCGCGTTCAGGTCACCAGCACTGATGCCAGCGATCAGCGAGCGCTGGACTATGCGCTCTATCATCTGCGTGTGATGACTCCTGACCACGATGAGCGCAGCAGTATTGCGGCCAAAGGTCTGACGGGGGAAGGGTATAAAGGCCACATATTCTGGGATACCGAGGTCTTTCTGTTACCGTTTCATCTCTTTACCGAGCCGAAAACCGCGAGAAGTTTGTTGCGTTACCGCTGGCATAATCTGTCGGGGGCGCGTGAGAAAGCTCGCCGTAACGGTTGGCAGGGAGCGCTTTTCCCGTGGGAAAGCGCTCGCAGCGGTGATGAGGAAACGCCTGAATTTGCGGCGATCAACATCCGTACCGGACTGCGTCAGAAAGTGGCCTCTGCGCAGGCTGAACATCACCTCGTGGCGGATATTGCCTGGGCGGTAATCAATTACTGGCATGCCTCAGGGGATCTAAACTTCATGTCCCGTGAGGGAATGACGTTGCTGCTGGAAACGGCGAAGTTCTGGATCAGCAGGGCGGTCATGGTTAATGATCGTTTAGAGATCCACGATGTGATTGGCCCGGATGAATACACTGAGCATGTGAACAACAACGCGTTCACCAACTACATGGCCTGGTACAACGTGGAACAGGCGCTGGGTTTTGCCCGTCGGTTGGGCTGCGGTGATGAGACGTTTATTCACCGCGCAGAGTATTTTTTACAGCATCTCTGGCGACCGGAAGTTCAGCCCGATGGCGTGCTACCTCAGGACGATACCTTCCTGAGCAAACCGGCTATCGATCTGTCGCAGTACAAAGCCAAAGCGGGCAAGCAGACGATTTTGCTCGACTACTCCCGTGCAGAAGTCAATGAGATGCAAATTCTCAAACAGGCCGATGTGGTGATGCTGACCTACATGTTACCGGAGCAATTTTGCCCGCAAACCTGTCTGGCAAACCTGCGCTTTTACGAGCCGCGCACAATTCATGACTCCTCGTTGAGTAAAGCGATCCACGGGATTGTGGCAGCGCGTTGCGGTGATCCGGCTCAGGGCTATCGGTTCTGGCGTGAAGGATCGCTTATCGATCTCGGGGAGGACCCACATAGCTGCGATGACGGCATTCATGCTGCGGCAACGGGCGCCATCTGGCTGGGCGCAATCCAGGGATTTGCTGGCGTGAATATTCGCCGCGGAGAGTTACACCTTGCTCCTGCCTTACCGGCTCATTGGCAAACGCTGTCTTTCCCGCTGCGCTGGCAGGGCATCGATATGCAGGTAATCATTAATGCGGCTGAAATCCGTATTAACAGCACTGAGCAGATTGTCCTTTGGGTCAATGGTGAAAAGGTCTCCGTGCAGGGGGAAACCGTAATCCGCAATGACGCCATTATTTCGCCCACTTATGGGACCGCTACCACAGAAAGGGGCGATGAATGATACTCAAACCACAGGCCATCATTTTTGATTTGGATGGCGTGATTACCGATACCGCGCATCTACATTTTCTGGCCTGGCGGCAGGTAGCCGATGAAATAGAGATTGTGATCGACGAAGCATTTAATGACAGCCTGAAAGGGATTAGTCGCGGCGAATCACTACAGCGTATTTTGCACCATGGTGGGAAGGCGGGGGTGTTTTCTTCCGAGGCCTGCGCACAATTGGCCGAGAGAAAAAACAGACTGTATGTCCATTCTTTGCGCCAGCTGACGGTTAACTCGGTATTACCGGGAATACGTGAGCTGTTGATGACGTTGCGGGAAGAACGGATTCCGGTGGGGTTGGCCTCTGTGTCGCGCAATGCCCCGGCTATTTTACAAGCGCTTAATCTTAGCTCTTGCTTTGATTTTTGTGCGGATGCGGCATTGCTCACCCGCTCGAAACCGGATCCGGAAATTTTCCTGGCAGCCTGCGCGGGTCTTGGCGTTGACCCGCAACAATGTATTGGCATAGAAGATGCACAAGCGGGAATTGATGCAATCAACGCCTGCGGCATGCTTTCTGTCGGCATCGGTAAAGGGCTGAATGGGGCAGACTTGCTGCTTCCGGCAACCGAATTTCTGACGTGGCCGTGCTTATCGGCTTTCTGGCAACACGACAAGTAAAGGATTCAACATGGCACAGCTTTCGTTGCAACACATTCAAAAAATTTACGACAACCAAGTACACGTCGTTAAAGACTTCAATCTGGAAATTGAAGATAAAGAGTTTATTGTTTTTGTTGGACCTTCCGGCTGCGGGAAGTCAACTACGTTACGCATGATCGCCGGTCTGGAGGAGATCAGCGGCGGCGATTTGCTGATTGACGGTAAACGGATGAACGATGTGCCGGCGAAATCACGCAACATTGCGATGGTTTTTCAGAACTACGCGTTGTACCCACACATGACCGTCTATGACAACATGGCGTTTGGCCTGAAAATGCAGAAAATTGCGCCTGCTGTGATTGAGGAGCGCGTCAACTGGGCGGCGCAGATCCTTGGTCTGCGCGATTATCTGCAGCGTAAACCCGGCGCGTTATCCGGTGGTCAGCGTCAGCGTGTGGCGCTGGGGCGTGCGATTGTACGTGAAGCGGGGGTCTTCCTGATGGATGAACCCTTATCGAATCTCGATGCCAAACTTCGCGTTCAGATGCGGGCTGAAATTAGCAAACTGCATCAGAAACTCAATACCACCATGATCTATGTTACCCACGATCAAACCGAAGCCATGACTATGGCGACGCGTATTGTGATTATGAAGGATGGCATTGTTCAGCAGGTTGGTGCGCCGAAAACGGTTTATAACCACCCGGCTAATATGTTTGTCGCCGGATTTATTGGCTCACCGGCCATGAACTTTATTCGTGGCGCGATTGATGGTGATAAGTTTGTTACTGAAACACTGAAATTAACGATTCCACAAAATAAATTAGCACAATTAAAAGCGCAGGGTTATGAACATCAGGCGGTCACTCTGGGAATTCGTCCTGAAGATATACACCCGCAGCTTAATAATGAAAATAGTATATCGGCAAAAATTAGCGTTGCAGAATTAACCGGCGCTGAATTTATGCTTTATACCATTGTTGGGGGGCATGAGTTGGTGGTCCGTGCTGGGGCAGTGAATGATTATCATGCAGGAGAAAATATCACTATTCATTTTTATATGGCGAAATGCCATTTCTTTGATGCTGAAACCGAAGTGGCTATTCAATAAAATTCCGGGGGGATAAATCCCCCCCAAGCCTTGGGGCATTTTTGCGAGTATTTTAACAAGGAATAATAATGAAAACCCTACTGTCCGCTACTGCGCTGATTATGAGCGCAGGAATGGCCTGCGCGCAGGCTGCTGAAAATAATGACTGGCACTTTAATATTGGTGCTATGTACGAAATAGAAAACGTTGAAGGTCAGGGCGAAGATATGGATGGACTGGCTGAGCCGTCCGTCTATTTCAACGCATCTAATGGGCCATGGAAAATATCGCTGGCCTATTATCAGGAAGGACCGGTTGATTACAGCGAAGGTAAGCGTGGTACCTGGTTTGATCGTCCGGAACTGGAAATTCGCTATCAATTTCTGGAAAGTGAGGATGTTAATTTCGGTTTGACCGGTGGCTTCCGTAATTACGGTTATCACTATGTCAATGAACCAGGAAACGACACCGCTAATATGCAGCGCTGGAAAGTTCAGCCGGACTGGGATGTTAAACTGACCGACGACCTGCGCTTTAGCGGTTGGCTGTCGATGTATCAATTCGTTAATGATTTGAATACTACTGGCTACTCCGATAGTCGTGTCGAAAGCGAGACCGGTCTGAATTACAGGTTTAACGAAACGGTGGGCTTAACGGTCAACTATTACCTTGAGCGCGGCTTTAATCTGGCTGATTCGCGCAATAATGGTGAGTTCTCAACCCAGGAAATTCGTGCATATTTACCGTTGTCTTTAGGCAATACCACCCTGACGCCGTATACCCGTCTGGGGCTTGATCGCTGGTCAAACTGGGACTGGCGAGATGATCCGGAACGTGAAGGCCATAATTTCAATCGTCTCGGTTTACTGTATGCATATGATTTCCAGAATGGTTTATCAATGTCACTGGAGTATGCCTATGAGTGGGAAGATCACGACGAAGGCGAAAGCGACAGATTCCATTATGCTGGTATAGGCGTGAACTACGCATTCTAAAATATACTGGGGCATTTATGCCCCAGTTTTTACACCAGTGAGTCGGCCAGCGATATTTGTGTGCTCACCGTGATATTTTGTAATCCTTTCTCGCCCGCAATCAAGTTAAATAATAAATTACAGCTTTGTTCACCCAACTGCTGGGTAGGCACATCAATTCCCCCAGGAACGGGCGTGAGCATAAAAGACAACAGCTCATTACTGTAGCCCACAACGGCAAGTTGTTGTGGGATGGTTATATTTTTCTCAGCCGCCACGCGATATAAGCTCATTAATTTCAAGCTGTCGGTGGCAAATACGGCGTCGGGTAACGGCTGCTGACTCAGTAATTTTCGTGAAGCGAGCAGGGCTGTTTCATGGGTATAGCCCCCGTCAACAATCCATTCATCGCGCATTTTAATATTATGCGCCTGAAGGCTGGCTTTATATCCGTTAACGCGATCGATAGAAACATGAACATCAAGCGGCGCGTGCAAACAGGCTATATTACGGTGTCCACTCTCAATCAGCGCATCAGTTAGCGTAATGCTGTCGCGATAATTATCTGTGTCTACAGAATAGACATTGGCGTAGTCGCCTTCAACCTTTCCAATAACCACGACCGGTACGTTGTATTTATCCAGCCTTGCAAAAAAAGATTCATCGGCGGGAGAACTCAGCATAATGATACCTTTGATCAATTTCTGCTTAATTTTGCTCTCACATTTTTGTAAATCATCTTCAGTGCTTCGCGACGTCTGTAATATGACATCAAAACCGACCTCTTCAGCCTTGGCAGTAATAGCATGCAGCACTTCAGAGAAAAACGGATTACCGGCGGTTGTTTTTGCTGAACGGGTAGATATCACCATTATTGCATCAAACCCGGAAGAGGTGAGTGCGCGAGCAAGTTTATTGGGCTGGTACTGTAACTCATCAATAGCACGCAGCACCTTTTCAAGCGCTTCCGGCGAGATATTGGTTTGCTTATTAAGCACGCGCGATACCGTGGATTTTGATACGCCAGCGGCTCGTGCAATATCATAAATGGTAGGAGACATAGATCCCAAGCTCCGTCCGAGAGTCAATGGCGAACATATTATGGAGTTAATTGGCGAATGACAACAATATCGGAATGCGGGCAGAAAAATCAAAAAACTAACCGCAGTATGCGCAACCAGAGGAAGTCTCGTCCACGGGTGCAGAGGGTGATAATGCGGTCGCAATATTTTCTTAAGAACTGGCGTATAGTGTGTTGGTTAAATCCAACTATCAGTCAGGAAGATATTATGTTGAAAAAAGGCGTATTAGCGTTGGCACTGGTCATCGGCATGCCGGTTTTTGCAGCCGAGCACTGGATTGATGTTCGCGTTCCTGAACAGTATCAACAGCAGCATATTCAGGGGGCGGTCAACATTCCATTAAAAGAGATGAAGGCGCGTATCGCTGCTGAAGTTCCTGATAAGACCGACACTGTGAAGCTGTACTGCAACTCCGGGCGTCAATCGGGGCAGGCGAAGGATATGTTGACGGAAATGGGCTACACGCAGGTGACCAACGAAGGTGGCATCAATCAGATAGCGCTTCCTAAAGTAGAGAATCAATAAACCGCCCGCATTCCTTCTGCTCCAGGCGGTAAGAATAATGCCGCCTGTTACAGCTCAGGTAGTTGATAAGTAAGAATTGACCCCTATCTTTACTTCCTGTTTGTTATAATTTCTTCAGTTCCTTCAGCAAAACGGGATGGCGATGAAGCGACTTAAAAATGAACTCAATTCGCTGGTTAATCGCGGCGTAGACCGTCATTTGCGCCTGGCTGTCACCGGACTTAGCCGTAGCGGTAAGACGGCGTTTATCACCGCGATGGTAAACCAGTTACTCAATATTCATGCCGGTGCGCGTCTGCCGTTGCTCAGTTGCGTGCGCGAAGAGCGTCTGCTCGGCGTTAAACGGGTTCCACAACGCGATTTTGGTATTCCGCGCTTTACCTATGATGAGGGACTGGCGCAGCTGTATGGCTCACCGCCGACCTGGCCGACACCTACGCGCGGCGTGAGTGAAATACGCCTCGCGCTGCGCTACAAATCCAATGATTCATTGCTGCGCCACTTTAAAGACACCTCCACGCTGTACCTGGAAATCGTCGATTATCCGGGGGAGTGGCTGCTCGATTTACCGATGCTGGCCCAGGATTATCTCAGCTGGTCGCGGCAAATGACCGGATTATTACAGGGACAGCGGGGCGAATGGTCGGCAAGATGGCGGCAGTTATGCCAGGGGTTGGATCCGCTGGCGCCTGCTGATGAAAACCGTCTGGCGGAAATCGCTGCCGCCTGGACGGAGTATCTGCACCAGTGCAAGCAGCAGGGACTGCATTTTATTCAGCCGGGCCGTTTTGTTCTGCCCGGAGATATGGCGGGCGCTCCTGCGCTGCAGTTCTTCCCGTGGCCGGACGTTGATGCCTGGGGGGAATCGAAGCTGGCGCAGGCAGACAAACACACCAATGCAGGCATGCTGCGCGACAGGTTTAATTATTACTGTGAAAAAGTCGTGAAGGGATTTTATAAGAATCACTTCCTGCGCTTTGACCGTCAGATTGTGCTGGTCGATTGTCTGCAACCGCTCAACAGCGGGCCACAGGCGTTTAATGACATGCGTCTGGCGCTCACCCAACTGATGCAAAGTTTCCATTATGGACAGCGCACGCTGTTTCGTCGGCTGTTTTCCCCGGTGATCGACAAACTGCTGTTTGCCGCCACCAAAGCCGACCATGTGACGGTCGATCAGCACGCCAATATGGTGTCGTTATTGCAGCAGTTGATCCAGGACGCCTGGCAAAACGCTGCGTTCGAAGGTATCAGCATGGATTGTCTGGGACTGGCATCAGTACAGGCAACCACCAGCGGCCTGATCGATGTGAAAGGCGAAAAGATCCCGGCGCTGCGTGGTCATCGTCTGAGCGATGGTGAACCGCTAACCGTTTATCCGGGGGAAGTGCCCGCGCGTTTACCTGGACAAGCATTCTGGGACAGCCAGGGCTTTCAGTTTGAGGCGTTTCGCCCGCAGGTTATGGATGTTGATAAACCCTTACCGCATATTCGTCTTGATGCCGCGATGGAGTTTTTAATAGGAGATAAATTGCGATGAGCGAGCCGTTAAAACCGCGTATCGATTTCTCAGGTCCGCTGGACGTGGAACAAAACGCGGCGTTTAAAGCGCAGCAGATGTTCAACGAAACAGAGGCGCAGACTTTTTCTCCGGCGACAGTGGATGAACCTCTGCAAGACGAAGGTCAGGCTGAGGCCGTCATTGATGCGGCCCTACGCCCCAAACGCAGTTTGTGGCGCAAAATGGTAATGGGCGGGTTGGCGCTGTTTGGCGCGAGCGTTGTCGCTCAGGGCGTACAATGGACTATGAACGCCTGGCAGACTCAGGACTGGGTCGCGCTGGGAGGATGTGCCGCTGGCGCATTGATTATCGGCGCAGGTGTCGGATCGGTTGCGACCGAGTGGCGTCGGCTATGGCGTTTGCGCCAGCGTGCGCATGAGCGTGATGAAGCGCGAGATCTGCTCCACAGCCATGGAACCGGAAAAGGTCGTGCATTTTGTGAAAAGCTGGCGCAGCAGGCGGGTATCGATCAGTCCCACCCGGCACTACAGCGCTGGTATGCCTCAATTCATGAAACGCAGAACGATCGCGAAGTCGTCAGCCTGTATGCCCATCTTGTGCAGCCGGTGCTGGACGCGCAGGCCCGACGTGAGATTAGCCGTTCAGCGGCGGAGTCCACGCTGATGATTGCCGTCAGTCCGCTGGCATTGGTGGATATGGCGTTTATTGCCTGGCGAAACCTGCGGCTGATTAATCGCATCGCATCGCTGTATGGCATTGAACTCGGTTATTACAGCCGCCTGCGTTTGTTCCGCCTGGTGCTGCTAAATATCGCTTTTGCCGGGGCCAGTGAGCTGGTGCGGGAAGTGGGAATGGACTGGATGTCGCAGGATTTAGCCGCTCGCTTATCGACGCGTGCCGCGCAGGGTATTGGCGCGGGATTATTAACGGCGCGTCTGGGTATTAAAGCCATGGAACTTTGCCGACCGCTGCCGTGGATCGATGACGATAAGCCACGACTGGGCGATTTTCGCCGTCAACTGATTGGTCAGGTGAAAGAAACCTTACAAAAGAACAAATCGCCGCGCGAAAGTTAGCTAAAAATTGGGCGCCAGTCGTTTAACTTTACGTCCTGGCGCCTGATTTTCCAGCGAGCTGTCAATATTTGTTGACAGAGTTCTTCCTGCAAACCCAATACTGTCTTATCATTTAATACATAATCCCTTGTCCAGGTGAAGGTTCCTATGCGTTTGGAAGTCTTTTGTGAAGACCGACTTGGTCTGACCCGCGAATTGCTCGATTTACTGGTGCTGAGAAGCATTGATTTACGCGGTATCGAGATTGACCCCATCGGGCGGATTTACCTCAATTTTGCGGAACTGGAGTTCACCAACTTCAGTAGTCTGATGGCTGAAATCCGCCGTATTTCAGGGGTTACGGATGTGCGTACCGTGCCCTGGATGCCTTCCGAACGAGAACATCTTGCGCTGAGTGCGCTGCTTGAGGCGTTACCAGAACCGGTCCTTTCTCTGGATATGAAAAGCAAAATCGAGATGGCGAACCCTGCGAGCTGCCAGCTTTTCGCGCACACTCAGGATCGGATGCGCAATCATACCGCCGCCCAGTTAATCAATGGGTTTAACTTCCAGCGCTGGCTCGAAAGCAATCCGCAGGATTCTCATAGCGAGCATGTCGTAATTAACGGACAGAACTTCCTGATGGAGATTACGCCTGTCCATTTGCAGGGTGAAAATCAGGAGCAGATGCTGACCGGTGCTGTTGTCATGCTGCGCTCCACCATCCGGATGGGGCGTCAGCTGCAAAATATGACTACGCAGGATCTGAGCGCGTTTAGCCAGATTATTGCCGTCAGCGCCAAAATGAAACACGTAGTGGAACAGGCGCGTAAGCTGGCGACTCTGAGTGCGCCGCTGCTGATTACTGGTAATACCGGCACCGGCAAAGATCTCTTTGCCCATGCCTGCCACCTGGCAAGCCCGCGTGCGTCGAAGCCGTATCTGGCGCTGAACTGCGCGTCAATTCCTGAGGATGCGGTCGAAAGTGAGCTGTTTGGCCATGCTCCAGAAGGCAAAAAAGGCTTCTTTGAGCAGGCGAATGGCGGCTCGGTTCTGTTAGATGAAATTGGTGAAATGTCGCCGCGTATGCAGACCAAATTGCTGCGTTTTCTCAATGACGGCACGTTCCGCCGCGTGGGAGAAGATCACGAAGTTCATGTTGATGTCCGCGTGATTTGCGCGACGCAAAAGAACCTTGTGGAAATGGTGCAGAAAGGGCTTTTCCGTGAAGATCTCTATTATCGTCTGAATGTACTGACGCTAAATCTGCCGCCGCTACGCGATTGCCCGCAGGATATTATGCCGCTTACCGAACTGTTTGTGGCGCGCTTCGCCGACGAGCAGGGCGTGCCGCGTCCGAAGCTGTCTGCCGATCTCAGCACGGTGTTAACCCGCTACGGTTGGCCGGGCAACGTGCGTCAGCTTAAAAATGCCATCTACCGGGCGCTGACCCAGCTTGAAGGCTATGAGCTGCGGCCGCAGGATATTTTACTGCCGGATTACGATGCGGCAACGGTTGCGGTCGGAGAAGAGGTGATGGAAGGATCGCTGGATGAAATTACCAGCCGCTTTGAACGCTCTGTGCTGACGCAGCTTTATATGAATTATCCCAGCACGCGCAAACTGGCCAAGCGCCTTGGCGTTTCGCACACCGCGATTGCCAACAAATTGCGTGAATATGGCCTGAGCCAGCAGAAAAAAAGCGAAGAGTAACGCGGTAAATGAAAATGCCTCCCTGCGGAGGCATTTTTGTATGCAGACGTGGTTTAAGCTTTCAGTACGTCCAGCGCAGCAGTGTAGTCTGGCTCGTTGGTGATTTCATTGACCAGTTGGCTGAAAACGACGTTGTCATTTTCATCAATAACGACCACGGCACGTGCAGCCAGACCTTTCAGTGGGCCTTCAGCGATTTCTACGCCGTAGTTTTTCAGAAATTCTGCGTTGCGCAGGGTGGACAGCGTGATAACGTTGCTCAGACCTTCCGCGCCGCAAAAACGTGAATGGGCGAATGGCAGGTCGGCCGAAATGCACAGTACGACGGTATTGTCGATTTCTGTCGCCAGTTGGTTAAACTTACGTACCGATGCCGCACAAACGCCGGTATCGATGCTTGGGAAAATATTCAGCACTTTGCGCTTGCCTGCGAACTGGCCCAGCGTAACGTCAGACAGGTCTTTAGCCACAAGGGTAAAAGCCTGAGCTTTGCTTCCAGCCTGAGGAATTGAGCCGGCAACTGTAACCGGGTTGCCCTGGAAATGAACGGTTTGTGACATGGTTATCTTCCTGTTTACATATAGTTAACGTCGAGGCTAGTTTATGCCATCAGCAGTTAACACGGCAAACGCTATTTGCGGATATCCGCTTCAGGGACTGCATTAAGGAAAGCAAATGAGAACAGTTAAGGTGTATGAGGAAGCCTGGCCGCTGCACACTCCCTTTGTTATTGCCCGTGGGAGCAGAACCGAAGCGCATGTGGTAGTGGTTGAAGTGGCAGAAAACGGCGTCACGGGTATCGGCGAGTGCACACCGTATCCGCGCTATGGTGAAAGCGATGCCTCAGTGCTGGCGCAAATTATGAGCATTGCCCCACAACTGGAAAATGGACTGACGCGTGAAGAGCTGCAAAAGCTGCTGCCAGCGGGAGCCGCGCGTAATGCTGTGGACTGCGCGTTGTGGGATCTGAGTGCGCGTCAACAGCAATTGTCACTGGCAGAGTTGGTGGGAAGTGAGCTGGCGGAAGTGGTGACGACGGCGCAAACCGTGGTGATTGGCACGCCGGAACAAATGGCGGTGAGTGCGGCTGCACTGTGGGAAAATGGCGCGAAACTGCTAAAAGTTAAACTGGATGCGCGCTTGATTAGCGAGCGGATGGTTGCTATTCGTGCCGCAGTCCCTGATGCAACGATTATTGTCGACGCCAATGAATCCTGGCGGGCAGAAGGTCTGGCGGCGCGCTGCCAGCTGCTGGCTGATTTAGGGGTGGCGATGCTGGAGCAGCCGCTGCCAGCGCAGGACGATGCCGCATTGGAAAATTTTGTGCATCCGCTGCCGATCTGCGCAGATGAAAGCTGCCACACCCGCAGCAGCCTGAAAGCGCTGCACGGGCGCTATGAAATGGTCAATATCAAACTGGATAAAACAGGCGGCCTGACGGAGGCGCTGGCGCTGGCAACCGAAGCCCGCGAGCAGGGATTTACGCTAATGCTGGGCTGCATGTTGTGTACTTCCCGGGCGATTGGCGCGGCGTTACCCCTTACGCCGCAGGTTAACTTTGCCGATCTTGATGGCCCGACCTGGCTTGCCAGCGACGCGGAGCCGGCCCTGCATTTTACGACCGGACAACTTCATCTCTAGGGTGCCAGCGCAGGAGATTGGACATGGCCAGCAGGTATTTCTCGCTCGCTTCATCTGAAGAGATGGGCGGAAATTCGGCGGTTATACAGTGTAAGTTCAGGTCTGCGCACCAGCTTCCAAATGAGCCGGGCGTTTCATAACCTACGCTGGTGACGAGGGGTAATTCAAACGACTGCGCCAGCCACGCGCCTAATTCGCTGCGTCTGGGATCTTCAATACAGGCCAGCGGATCGTGAAAAGAGACCACCCACGCAGGATGAATTCGGTGAATAAGCTGGCACAGCGCCTGGGTTTCTGGTTCTGAGCCCGGATTTTCGCCGGTCAACAACACCACATCGCGTTCTTCTGCGCTGCTGTTCCAGCGATACACCGTTTCACCCGCTTTCCAGTTGGCAGTGGGAAAGTTACGGTTTAGATCCACTCCGTTCGCATTTGCGCGCAGCCCGAGCTGGCAACCGTCAGGGTTAACCGCCAGCACCACATGGTGACGACGTAAGGAAGGATTAAGCGTACGCAATGCGCAGGAAAGGGTGACAACCGATGCGTTTTCGTCGCCGTGCGTTCCTGCCAGTATCAGACCGCTTTCACGATCGGCCGCCATTGCGGGAAACCAGATTAGCGGCGCGCCTAATAATGAACGTCCGTAATGTTCGGTTCCAGGTGGGAATGCGCCGCGCTCGGCACGGGGTCGGGTAACGGTCATAGTCATCTCTGAATGCGTGGATTGTTACTCGCAGTGTTGTGCAAAATGTATGGATAATCAAATCGTTTTCACACACTTATCTTTTCAGATGTAATATTATTTCCTTGTCGAAAGTTAATTGCATTTCCTGCTGGCGATACAAATAATTACACATTCACTTAGTAGCCGGAATTGAGGGTATTTTATGCAGCATTCTGTTTCAGTAACCTGTTGTGCGCTATTGGTAAGCAGCATTTCATTATCCTGGGCTGCTGATGTTCCCAGCGGAACGGTACTGGCAGAAAAACAAGAACTGGTGCGTCATATCAAAGACGAACCGGCGTCATTGGATCCGGCAAAGGCCGTCGGGCTTCCTGAAATTCAGGTTATTCGTGATTTATTTGAAGGGCTGGTCAACCAGAATGAGAAGGGCGAGATTGTGCCCGGTGTTGCCACTCAGTGGAAAAGCAACGATAACCGTATCTGGACGTTTACGCTGCGCGACAATGCGCAATGGGCAGATGGTACGCCGGTAACGGCGCAGGATTTTGTCTATAGCTGGCAGCGTCTGGTTGACCCGAAAACGCTGTCGCCGTTTGCCTGGTTTGCTGCGCTGGCGGGTATTAACAACGCACAGGCGATAATTGATGGAAAAGCCTCGCCAGATAAGCTCGGCGTTAGCGCGATCGATGCGCGTACATTGAAGGTCCAACTGGATAAACCGCTGCCATGGTTTGCCAATCTGACGGCGAGTTTTGCTTTCTATCCGGTACAAAAAGCTAATGTTGAGAGCGGTAAAGATTGGACCAAACCGGGTAATCTAATTGGTAACGGCGCTTATGTGCTCAAAGATCGCGTGGTGAACGAAAAACTGGACGTTGTGCCGAACACGCATTATTGGGACAACGCCAAAACGGTGCTGCAAAAAGTCACCTTCCTGCCTATTAACCAGGAATCGGCAGCGACCAAGCGCTATCTTGCTGGTGATATCGATATTACCGAGTCGTTCCCGAAAAACATGTATCAGAAACTGTTGAAGGACATCCCGGGCCAGGTTTATACCCCGCCGCAGCTTGGCACTTACTATTATGCCTTTAATACCCAGAAGGGGCCGACTGCCGACTCACGCGTGCGCCTGGCGCTCAGCATGACTATCGATCGTCGCCTGATGGCGGAGAAAGTTCTGGGTACCGGCGAAAAGCCCGCATGGCATTTTACGCCGGATGTAACGGCAGGGTTTGTGCCGGAACCTTCACCGTTTGAGCAAATGAGTCAGGAAGAGCTGAACGCGCAGGCGAAAACGCTGCTGCGTGCGGCGGGCTATGGTCCACAGAAACCACTTAAACTGACGTTGCTGTATAACACCTCTGAAAATCATCAGAAGATCGCTATTGCTGTTGCGTCTATGTGGAAGAAAAATCTCGGCGTTGACGTGAAACTGCAAAACCAGGAGTGGAAAACTTATATCGATAGCCGCAATACCGGTAATTTTGATGTGATCCGCGCCTCGTGGGTGGGCGATTACAATGAGCCATCTACGTTCCTGTCGCTATTAACATCAACCCATACGGGCAATATCTCCCGCTTTAATAATCCGGCGTACGATAAAGTGTTGACCCAGGCAACCCTGGAGAATACGCAGAAAGCACGCAATGCTGATTATAACGCTGCGGAGAACATTCTGATGGAACAGGCCCCCATTGCGCCGATTTATCAGTACACCAACGGGCGTTTAATTAAACCGTGGCTGAAAGGGTATCCGATTACTAACCCTGAAGATGTGGCTTATAGCCGCACAATGTATATTGTGAAGCACTGATATCGCTGGCCTGTTCGGGACGTTGCATTGGCGATTTCCCGAACAGACAAGGCTGTAGGGAAGGTGGGTCATGAAAGCAATGGAAAAGTATCACCCAATAGAATGGGTTACACTGTATAAATACGAATGTCGTGCGCCTGAAACGCCGTGGCATACTCTTTGCTGATATTTTCCTCGACGACAATTACATCGATATTGCTACTTTCGGTAACGACATAACGGGCGACGGCCGGGATCTTTTCAGCCGTCAGCGCGACAATGGTTTCATTACACTGTTTGATCACCGCTTTTTTGAACTCACAATCCGCGTAATCAAATCCGGTTAAGCCGGATTCAGGCGACATCGCGCAGCCGCCAATAAATCCCTGATCGAATAAAATGCCCTGCACCTGCGAGATAGCGGTGGCACCCACGCACCCTCCAGAAGATCGTTGCACCGCGCCGCCCAGCATAATGACGTCAAACAGTGGTTTTTTTAGTAAAACGGCGGCAATCTCCGGGGAATTTGTTACCACGGTTAACGCCAGCTCGGCGGGTAGGGCTTCAGCCATCGCCAGATTAGTACTGCCCGTGTCGATAAAAATGCAGCTTCCGGATTTGACCATCCGGGCGCATCTCTGCGCGATGTTGCTCTTTTTCGCCACATTAATACTCTTGCGCACGGTGATGTCTTCGGATTCAGGGAGTGCAATGACTGCGCCGCCATAGACTTTTTTACACACGCCATCTTTACTCAGTTCATGCAGATCGCGACGGATTGTATGTTCCGAAACGCCTAACCTACTGGCGAGTTCGGAACAGATGACTCTGCCGTTTTCCTGCAAGATCTGATAGATAAGCGCCTGGCGCTGTTCAGGGAATGCTGCGTAATCGAGCATCAATACTCCAGTGAAATAAACATCGAGCAATAACAAGCATAATTGTGCATTATGGTTCACGATGTCAACATCCCTTTAGGGAACCTATTGTTTGGATACAACAAGAAGAGGTTAGCTATGAAGGTTGCGCATGTGGCGTTATGGACACGGGATCTTGAGCAACAAGCTCAATTCTGGGTCACGTTTTTTGACGCAAAGATCAACGAAAAATACTGCAGTAAAACCAATCCTGGATTTGAATCCTATTTTGTCAAAATTGGTGAGGATATCGCGATTGAGTTAATGACTAAGCCTGGACTGACAAAACATGCTCCCGACAATAACACCTCAGGCTGGGTGCATCTCGCCATTTCAGTTGGCGGCAGTGAAAACGTTGATGCCATGGCGATGCGTGCAAAAGAACAGGGGATATTAGTTTCTGGCCCGCGCACCACCGGTGATGGCTATTACGAAGCGGTGATACGCGATCCTGACGGCAACTTGATTGAAATTGTGGCCTAAGGCTTCACGCCATCTCCAGTAGAAATGTTGTACCTGTTACCGACTATTGATGAGCATGATTCATAAGGTTGTCCTTCTTTTCACCTCTAATCACCCGCCTGTCGAGTCTCTATAATTTTTATAGTTTTCAGCATCGGTGGCGCGTGCTGCCACCGTTTTGGAGAGTCGAAATGCAAAATCAACGGAATACCGTCTCCAGCGCCGGCGCGGAGATTATGAGTCAACAATTTGATGGTAACAGCGTCTTTCCTCGCGGAGAGAAAAATGAAGCGTATGCGAAATATTTCACTGGCGACAGCTATCTGACTATGCTCTCCATGGAAGGCGTGGTCATTGGTAACGTAGCATTTGAGCCGGGCTGTCGTAACTTCTGGCATATCCATCATCAAGGGGGACAAATCTTGCTGGTGACCGGCGGCAGAGGCTGGTATCAGGCGTGGAATCAACCGGCGCGCGAACTGAAAACTGGTGATGTCGTACACATCCCGGCGGGAATGAAACACTGGCACGGTGCCGCGCGTGATAGCTGGTTTGCCCATATCGCTGTGGAAATCCCGGCAGCTGGCGCATCGAACGAGTGGCTTGAACCGGTAAGCGACACTGAGTACAACCTGCTCCCCTGAGCTGTGCGGGGCACGCGTTCTGCAGGTAAAGAATCCGATGCCCGAAGTGAATCACTTTGAGCTGATTATTGATACAGTCCCGTATCTACATGACCTGAATCCGTATATTCCAACGCTGGCGCTGGTACTGCTTTGTCATTGATATTGCCTCATTGAAATAAGTGCAGAAAAAAGACGCGGATTTCCGCGCCTTTTCTTTTGTTAGTGTGTCGATGGCGATACTTCAGGATTATCCATATACAGCGTCTGGCTGGGGAACGCAAAGTCGGCGTCGTGTGCCTTGACTATCGAAATAATCTTTAAATAAACGTCCTGCTGTACCGCAAGCCATTCCTGCCACACGGTGGTTTTCGTGAAGCAATACACCATGATATTCAGCGATGAATCGGCGAATTCATTAAAATAAACCAGCAGGGTTTGTTTCTGGTCTATTCCCGGATGGTTTTGCAGCATTTCTCTGACCGACTCGACAACGGCACTGACTTTATCAGCATCTTCATATCGTAACCCGATCACCGTTTTGATGCGGCGATTCGTCATCCTTCCTGGGTTTTCTACGCTGATAGAGGAGAAAATCGAGTTCGGGACATATAACGGACGATGATCGAAGGTGTTTATTTTGGTCATTCGCCAGCCGATTTCCGTAACTGTACCTTCAATATTGCGGTCCGGGGAGCGGATCCAGTCGCCGATGCTAAAGGGTCTGTCGAAGTAGAGCATAATCCCTGAGAAAAAGTTGCTCAGAATGTCTTTGCCTGCCATACCTACAGCGATACCGCCGATGCCGCCGAAGGTTAACAGGCCGGATAAGCTCATACCGAAATGTTCGCCATACAGCAAAATGATGGCAACCACGATGGTAATCTTGATGATTCGCGACAGGATCCTCGCGCTGGTGATATCTCTGCCTTTATTAATCTGCGTCTTTTCAAACTGATTAATTACCAGAAAAAGTTTGATGGTAAGGATCAGCGCAATCAACGAGGTGCAGATAAAGTCGACCACGCTGGAGGAGATAAATTTTAGGCTGTAATTTTCGATAACGTTATTAGCAATACTGCCTAACGTCCCGATGATAATGGCATAGACAAGAAATTGCGCGGCATGAAATATGAATCCTTTGCAGCGACGCTCTCCACGATGATACCAGACGCTCATCAGAACCAGCGCGGCACAGCAGCTGAGAATTACCGTCAAATTAAACGCATTATTTATAAACAGTTCAGCGATCATGATTCTTCCAACAGCTCCGTGGTAGTGGAATATCTTCTGATATCCTAATCCTCGAATATTTTACTCAGTTCTGGCGGTCAGATCATTAATCCATAGGGGAGATATATAATGCAATTAGCGCTATTTTCGGCGAAATAGCGCTGGTATCCACCCTGAAAGCGGTTTATGTAGCAGACAGTCAGTTGATGTCATGGTATTGTTAGCGCAAAGTAACAAGGTTTTCATCAGCAAAAGGACAGTACTATGATCATGGCTAAGCTGAAGACAGCGAAGGGACGGAAGTTTTTGTTGTGCCTGCTTGGGGTGTTTATTATCGCAGCGTCGGTCGTGACGCGAGCGACGATCGGTGGTGTGATTGAACAATATGACATTCCGCTATCCGACTGGACCGCTTCAATGTACGCTATTCAATCGGCAATGATTTGTGTCTACAGCATGGTGTTTACGATTCTGTTGGCTATCCCGCTGGGAATCTATTTCCTCGGCGGCGAAGAGCAACACTAAGCGTTTGTTATGCCGGATGAGATCGCCATCCGGCATTGAGTTGTGTGGTTAATCGTCTTCTTCATCATCCAGTTCAACTGGCGTCTGATATTCATCCGGCTTGATGACCAGCAGGTCGCAGCGTAGGTGATCGATAACCTGTTCAGCGGTGTTACCAAGGAACGCGGCAGAAATACCGGTACGACCGACGGTACCCAGTACTACAATACCCGCCTGCAAGTGCTCGGCTAAATCAGGAATGACCTCTTCAGGCAATCCTTTTTCAACGTGCGTCACTTTCTCATCGATACTGAATTTCTGGCGCAATGCCTTCATGGCCAGCAGATGCTGTCCACGGATCGCGTCGTTATAAACGCTGGGGTCAAACTCAGGTAGTTCAATTGCGATATTGATTGGCGTAACAGGGTAGGCGCCAACCAGATGCACTTCAGTATGGTTAACCTGTTCTGCTAGTTGCAGCGTCTCTTTGACCAGTTTTTCATTGAGCGCGTTGTGATAAGGCTCTTCACTGGCGAGGTTCACCGCAACCAGCGCTTTACCCTCTTCAGGCCATGGCTGATCTTTAACCATCCATACCGGGCTTGGACATTTGCGCAATAAATGCCAGTCGGTAGGGGTGAAAATTACGGCTTCGAGGCGGTCGTGTTGGTGTGCCATTTTGAGGACCAGGTCATGCTGAGCGCTAATGACTTCCTGGATGATGGCTTCAAAGGGACGGTTATGCCATACCACTTTAATTTCAAGAGGGATCCCTGCTTCGATGTAGTATTTTGCTTGTTCACGGATCCATGCTGTTCGCTGGCTGATGACCCCCTGACGCATTGCCGTACGCTCATCGGGCGACAGCAGGGTAGTCATCTCGTAGGAAAAGTCATAGATTGGCAAAAAGGCTTTAATTTTGCCACCAATCCGTTGATGCAAATAAACAGCTCGCCGTAATGCTGGTTGATCGTCCTGGTTTGGATCGATGACGACCAGCATATTTTTATACATAGCCATACAGGGTCTCCTTACAACTGTCATCGCAGTTTGTAATTAAAAGAGTAACCCAATAATGTGGATTGAAACAGGGGAGAACCTCCTGCCAGATCAATAAATCGGGAAAATTTAGCGATTTGACAGAAGGATAACAGAAATGCTTGCGGAAAGATTACGCAACGTTACGCGTGTGGCCAGCAAGAACTGCCAGCGCGTCGCTATTCTCAATAGTAATGTATTTGCCTTTCACTGCCAGCATACCGCTTTTCTGGAAACGACCCAACAGGCGGCTGATGGTTTCAACCGTCAGACCCAGGTAGTTACCGATGTCGCCGCGGGTCATGGTCAGACGGAACTCACGAGGCGAGAATCCGCGCTGGGCAAAGCGGCGAGACAAGTTGTAGATAAAGGCCGCCAGGCGCTCTTCTGCATTTTTCTTCGACAACAGCAGGATCATATCCTGGTCGCCTTTGATTTCGCCACTCATCAGACGCATCATCTGCTGACGCAGATTCGGCATTTTTCCGGACAGGTCATCAAGGGTTTCGAAAGGAATTTCGCAAACCATTGAGGTTTCCAGCGCCTGGGCAAAGCTCGGGTGATGTCCGCTGCCAATCGCGTCAAAACCGACCAGATCACCCGCCAGATGGAAGCCGGTAATTTGCTCATCGCCTTGTTCGGTAATGGTATAGCTTTTAATCGTTCCGGAGCGGATAGCGTAGAGTGATTTAAGTTCATCACCTGCTTTAAAGAGCGTTTGCCCCTTTTGGATAGGCTTTTTGCGCTCGATGATGTTATCGAGCTGGTCAAGCTCATGCTCGTTAAGTGTGAACGGGATGCAAAGCTGGCTGATGCTGCAATCCTGGCAATGGATAGCGCAACCGCCAGACTGAATGCGCCGTATAATTCGCTTTTCCGGGATCATAGGTCTGCTCAAGCCGTAATTGATATTTGTCAATTTTAACATCTTTTTGGTGAGCACGTAAGCCTGAGCTACTCCCAATAGAGAATAATTCAGGTATAACCGGAATGAATGTTTGTAACTCCTTGATTAACCGCATTAAATTTGTGGTCACATTATGCGAAAGTGTGACGGATAAGGCATTAATTGCCTGGAATCTAGAGTAGCAAATAACCTTCGTGACGCAATAACCACTCTTTTCGCTGCACGCCGCCAGCATATCCAGTCATGGTGCCGTTACGCCCAATGACGCGATGGCAGGGGACCACAATGCTTACCGGGTTGGCGCCATTGGCCGCACCGACGGCTCTTGCTGCACCGGGGCGCCCTAACTGTTCGGCCAGTTGACCATAGTGCATGACTTGCCCACACGGGATAGTGCGTAATACTTGCCAGACTTCACGCTGGAAAGGCGTGCCAGCCGTTGCCGTTTCCAGCGTGTCAATAATGCTGAGATTCCCGGCAAAATACTCCGACAGTTTATCGCTTAATCCGCCAGGGTTTTTGGCTGTAATACGCTGATAACCTTCTGTGCGGTAATGAATATCCAGCAATTGTTCCATGCGATCGCGGTGCTGATCCCATTCCACTGCGCGCAGGCGAAATTGCTCATCACAAATAACCCACAGCGGGCCCAGCGGCGTGTCGATGGTGTCTTCCAGTAAGTTCAGCATCCGTTTCTCTCATTACAGCGTTCAGGCGAGGTTACACATTATCACGGCAGCAACAGTTGCAGCTATACCCCTAAAAACGGATATCTGTATGTCGTGAGTAGATCTTTTCAGCGGAGCGAGCCAGGTGAATTATTGGAAATAATCGTAAACCGTTGTCGGTATAATAGTGCGCGGTTATGATAATGCTCGTCGTAATTCGCTGGAGGAAGAAACATGAATCTTGATGATGCTTCGCTGTTTCTGGATGCTATGGGGGATGTCCAACCACTGAAGGGCTGCGCCGATGTACACTGGCAGCCAACGCGTAATATCCGCACTCCGGCGCGTATCGATACGCTTCAACTGGATAACTTTCTCACGACGGGGTTTCTCGATATTATCCCGTTGAACGAGCCGCTTGAGTTTCGTCGCGAAGGTTTACAGCACGGCGTGACTGACAAACTGCGAACCGGAAGATATCCGCAGCAGGCGAGCCTTAATCTCATCCGCCAGCCCGTAGAAACATGCCGCCAGATGCTATTCAGTTTTATTCTACAGGCACAGCAAGATGGATTACGTAACGTGCTGGTGATACACGGTAAGGGGCGTGACGATAATGCTCATGCCAATATTGTTCGCAGCTATGTGGCGCGCTGGCTGACAGAATTTGATGACGTCCAGGCCTACTGCGCCGCTTTGCCGCATCACGGCGGCAGCGGGGCATGCTATGTGGCATTACGTAAAACCGCGCAGGCAAAACAGGAAAACTGGGAGCGTCACGCTAAGCGCAGCCGCTGATCAACGTATTCATCAGGCGGCCAGTACTCTGTTCCTGCCTTCGTGCTTGGCTTTGTACAACGCGTCGTCCACGCGTTTGAATAATTCATCAATACTTTCGTTCGTTTCGTGCCGCGCAACGCCAATGCTGACGGTAAAGCGGGGAAGACCAGGGAGAGTAACCTTGGCTACCGTTGCGCGGATCACTTCTGCAAGATTGAGGGCGACATCCAGCGAGGTTCGCGGTAGCAGCAGCACAAATTCTTCACCACCCCAGCGAAAAATAAGATCGTCTTTTCGTGCACAGGATTCCAGCGTGCGGGCCAGAGCGCAAAGCACTTCATCGCCTTTTAAATGACCGAAGAGATCGTTAATGCTTTTAAAACGATCGATGTCGATCAACAACAGACTGTAGTCCTGCGTCAATGATACCGCATGCGTCTGCTCCGGCTCGGTTACCTGATAAAAATGTCGGCGATTAAGTAATCCCGTTAAAGGGTCACGCAGAGCGGCATGCTCAAGCTCCTGTTCCAGCCGTTTTTGTTCGGTAATGTCATGAATAATGCACAACATGAGTTTATTACCGTAAATTTCAATCGGTCCGGCGTAGGTTTGCACATGACGTGAGGTGCCGTCTGCCAGTTTATGGACAAAGTGCAAAGGCTTATGGCCGCCGGGCAGATGGGCGATTTCATGCATCACCGGCAATATATGGCGGCCCAGCATGTTGATCTCCCAGGTATGTTTCTGGCACATCACATCAAGGTTGTAACCATAAAAATTCAGGGCACTGAGGTTTGCATCAACGATCAGGCCATCGCGGGACGGATCAATCAGTAACATTGGCGCGGAGTTGGTCTGGAAAAAACGCGCATAAAAGCCCTGTTTTTTTCGTTGATAAGTTGCTGAACGGCTGGCTTTCAGACCTTGCGCAGTAGGCGTTTCAATGCCTTCGAAAAGGATAACATCCCCCACGCCCGGCAGAGATTTAATGGACAGGCGGCTAGCCAACGCGATTTCCTCACCATCGCGGTAAACCGTGAGGATCTCAACAACGTGATGATGATTGCTCAAGTCACTGAGATACATGGTTAAATCATGTTGAGAATGCGTTGAGAATATGCCCTTGCGCAGTGGGGAAAAACAGAGATCCTGCATTAGCTCACGTGCAACGATATTAGCGAACACCAGTTCTTCAGTTTGTGGCGAAACAATCCACACCGGAAAGGTTAACAAATCCAGTGAATGCAGCTCGGTTGTGCTCATCGATAATCCCGTTATCTTTATCTGCTGTATTGCCCGTTTAATGGCGAATATTTTAGATATTACAGTCTCACAAAGTTATTGATTGTCGGTGAGACAAGGGTTGTACGACTGGCTTTTGTTTGATGCTGTTTTCTGGTTGTATCAGTTCATGAATCTTATGCGCTGGCAGCGGTTTTGCAAACAGGAAACCTTGCAGCATGCTACATCCCATCTGGGTAAGAAGTAATTCCTGCTCCTGGGTTTCTATTCCTTTAGCCACCACGCGCATATTCATGGAGTGAGCTATGTCAATAATGGTAGACACAATTTTTGTATTTTTACTGTTCTCGCTAATATCTTTGACAAATATCCTGTCGATTTTTAATTCCCGTGCCGGAAGTGACTTCAACATCAGTATATTTGAATAACCAGTGCCGAAATCATCAATAGAAACGGTGATCCCCAAAGCAGAGAAAGCATTCAGGATTTCAATACTGCGTTTTAAATTTTTAAGTGCAGTGCTCTCCGTGAGCTCCAGCGTGAGACAGGCAGGTGAAAGTTGGTATTGCGCCAGGGCGTTGCAAACAACATCAATAATATCATGCTGTTCAAACTGGGCGGGGGAGAGGTTAACGGCGAGCGTCCATTCTGTATTCCCTTGTAATGTCCACTGATGCAACTGCAAACATGCCTGTTGGATAACCCATTTGCCGACGGGAATAATCAGGCCCGTTTCTTCCAGCGCAGGCAGAAATTCAGCCGGTAGCAGCATGCCGCGCTCCGGATGATGCCAGCGTAATAATGCTTCAAAACCAGTCAGGGAATGATCTCCGGCGGTATATTTAGGCTGATACCATAGCTCAAACTGGTTGCGTTCAAGCGCTTGTGAAAGTTCCTGTAGAAATGTCGGCGGCGTATCAGCGATAGCTTCCATCTGGGACTATAAATAGCCCAGCCGTTTCTGCCCGCCTGTTTGACATGATACATCGCCATATCGGCCTTCACTTTTAGCTCATGCAGTGTCGAGCCATGTTCGGGATAAATACTGCTCCCCGCACTTAACGAAACCCGAATGGTATGACCGAATAAGGTAAAGGGGTCACCGATCGCATCTGAAATTTGCGCAAGCAAGGCGGAGATAGCCTGCGGGTTGCAGTCTGGAACCAGCAGGATAAATTCATCTCCCCCCAGTCTTGCCAGCGTCATTGAGTCATCAAGGCAACTGTAGATACGCTGTGTACTGGCAATCAGCAGTTGATCACCGATGTGATGCCCCCAGGTATCGTTAACGACTTTAAAACGATCGAGGTCGATAAATACCAACGCGAAATGCTGTTGATGCAATTTGGAATGCCGCAGGCAGGCCTGTAAGCAGGTATCAATTTGCGTTCGATTAGCTAGTCCGGTCAGCGCGTCGAAGTGGACCTGATGTTCAAGCTGGCAGTTCAACTGATGCAGGTTGTCAGCCAGTCGGGAAGTGCGCAGTTGTGAATCCACCATCGAGACGACCAGCATGATACCCAAAATAATCAGCGTGACGGCGCAGACCCAGACAGAGAGTTCCAGCGTACTGAGCCCATCGTGCGCAGTGTGTCCAAAATGGGTGAACGTTGCCGCTCCCATACCGGTGTAATGCATAGAAGCAATTGCCAGCGCCATAATAAGGGCAGCAATAAGTCGGTTAATCAGCACGCGACGGGTGTTTTGGCGTAAATGGAAGGCCAGCCATAAACCTACGCCAGACGCAACGACGGCAATAATTACAGAGAGCAAAATCAGCGAGCGATCCCATGAGATGGCCACATGTTCGATAATGGCATACATGCCAACGTAGTGCATCGTGACAACGCCGGCACTCAATATGCTGGTGGCAATGACCAGTCGTTTTGTTGATAACGTATTACCGGAAATAGCGATATTGATGGCGAGGGTTGCAGAAATGAGCGCAATAAAGAACGAAAACGCGGTGAGTGATAGGTGATAATTGATCGGCATAGTCATTTTCATGGCCAGCATACCGATAAAATGCATCGACCAGATCCCCATACCCAGCGTAGCGCCGCCAGATAGCCGCCAGAAGGTAGATTCACGTTTGCTGGAGATTGCTACCTTACCCGCACTGTCGAGGGCAATAAAGGAGGCAATAAATGCGACAACAAAGGAAATCCCAATCAATACAGGGTCCCACGACACGTGCAACATCTTGCTACCTATCGAAAAAAAGCCGTGATGATAAATCTAGCAGGTTTTGTCCAGTTAACCTGATAAAACCAGGAATGTTCTTGTGTTTTTACAATGAGTATTAGAGCGAAGGGCAAGATATTGAAAATGACAAGCCTTTACTTATATAAACATTCATAAAAACTATGTTTCTGTGTGTTTTATGCTCGTCACGTGCTCGCCATCACAATAATCTGATGGTGGGGAACATTACCGCCATTGGTGGGATAAAGTGCTGAACTATTATGAATGGCCAGTGTAATTTATTGACTTAAGTAAAAGGTCTGTTGGCTCTCATTGAAAGTTCAGCTTTCGTCACAGAGCAATGGAAATCTGTATTGCAGATGCTATAAAAATAACATCCACGTTATTTCTTGGTGCACAGGGTTAAAATGTTAAATGATATTAGCGTCAGAACCTTTATTATTTTATTTCTGCTCATTACGGCGGTTGTGCTCAATGTTGTTGAAATGATTTTTTCGGCTACCCCAGAAATTATTATTGGCACTAATGCGGTAAGCATTATTTCTATATTATGTTTGTGGTGGTACATGACGAAATATCTGGTCATGCCGATTAATACGGTTAAAAGAAGCATTGAAGAAGTAACATCCGGGAATCTGGCAATCAGTATTCCCGAATTTGGTAATAACTGTGCGGGTAGACTAATTCCTGGCATCAATAGTTTATCAAGTAATATTTCAGCACTCGTTAATGAGATCAGAACATCCTCGCAAACGGCGATGGCGCTTTCTGAACAGCTGGCGGAACGCAGCGCCGAGCTTTCAGTGAAAACAGAACAGCAATCCGGAGCATTAATGCAGACGGCTGCCAACATGGATGAAATAGCGGTTAATACGCGGAATAATGCTGATAACACGCAAATAGCCAGCGCCCAGGCAACAATTGCCACGCAATGCGCACGTCAGGGTGGCGAATTAATGGTGCAGGTTGCGACAAATATGCGTTCAATTACCGAATGCGCACAGCAAATGACAGAAATTATTACGCTGATAGATGGTATTGCATTCCAGACCAATATTCTGGCATTGAATGCTGCTGTGGAAGCTGCAAGGGCCGGTGAACATGGCAAAGGTTTTTCTGTGGTGGCCGGTGAGGTAAGAATGCTTGCACACCGCAGTGCAGATGCAGCTAAGAATATTAAGCAACTGATTGCCCAAACCCATCAAAATGTTCAGCAAGGCGCTGCTATTGTGCGTGAAGCTGAGAAAAACATGCATGATATTGTCGGGGGGGCCGGGCAATTAAACCAACTGATGGGCGAGATATTAACCACTACGCAGGAGCAGGAGAAAGGAATAATCAGAATTACCCATGCTCTGGCCGAACTGGAGAACGTCACCCAAAGTAATGCCATTATGGTTGATGAGCTTTCTGACTCCTCAGGTATCCTGAAAAACCAGGTGATTGACCTTCAATCGCGAACGCATAAATTTCGCTTAAGTCATGCGCTTGAATCAGAGAGACGCCAGCGGGCCTGAGAGGGGCATCTCGTAACCAGCGCCGCATTCGTCGGCGCTTTTCTTATTATCAGATACTTTTTATGAATCATTTCAGCACAATGGGACAATGAGATATTGCTTAACATATTCTGACAGCTAGACTAACGAAAAAAGCTGAATGTTTGTGGAGGCGCTGTGGAAGCCATTAAGGGAACGGATGTTAATGTGCCGGATGCCGTGTTTGCCTGGCTGTTGGATGGCCGTGGTGGGGTGAAGCCACTGGAAGATAACGATGTTATCGACAGTCAACACCCCTGCTGGCTGCATCTTAATTATACCCATCCTGAAAGCGCGCAATGGCTGGCGACAACGCCTTTACTTCCCAATAACGTGCGTGATGCGCTGGCGGGTGAAAGCACGCGCCCACGCGTAAGCCGGGTAGGGGAAGGTACGTTGATTACGCTGCGCTGTATTAACGGCAGCACCGACGAGCGACCTGACCAACTGGTTGCGATGCGCTTATATATGGATGAACGTCTGATTGTCTCAACGCGTCAGCGTAAAGTATTGGCGCTGGATGATGTGGTCAGCGATCTCCAGGAAGGCACGGGAGCGGCTGATTGTGGTAGTTGGCTGGTGGATGTTTGCGATGCACTAACCGATCATGCCAGTGAGTTTATCGAACAACTGCACGATAAGATTATCGATCTGGAAGATAACCTGCTTGATCAGCAGATTCCGCCGCGTGGTTTCCTGGCATTGCTGCGTAAGCAGTTAATTGTGATGCGCCGCTATATGGCGCCTCAACGCGATGTCTATTCCCGGCTGGCGAGCGAACGTTTTTCCTGGATGACCGACGACCATCGGCGGCGGATGCAGGATATCGCTGACAGGCTAGGGAGAGGGCTGGATGAAATAGATGCCTGTATTGCCAGGACCGGTATTATGGCGGATGAAATTGCGCAGGTTATGCAGGAGTCTCTGGCTCGCCGAACGTATACAATGTCATTGATGGCAATGGTTTTTCTTCCCAGCACATTTTTAACCGGGCTGTTTGGCGTTAACCTCGGCGGTATCCCTGGCGGTGGCTGGCAGTTTGGCTTCTCACTTTTTTGTATTCTGTTAGTGGTCCTGATTGGTGGTGTTACTTTATGGTTGCATCGTAGTAAATGGTTGTAACAACAACGTTTTTTAGTGACTTTTGCGCATGAAAACGTCCTGGTTTTTGAGCGAAGTCAATAAACCATCTACCTATTCGGGGCAATATCTCTCTCGCAGGTGAATGCAACGTCAAGCGATGGGCGTTGCGCTCCATATTGTCTTACTTCCTTTTTTGAATTACTGCATAGCACAATTGATTCGTACGACGCCGACTTAGATTAGTCGGCTTTTTTTTGCCTGCAGGAAATCAGCGTCTACCCTAAAAGAGCCAACCTGAATAACTGGAGGGGTATATGAACTGTCTGATTGCAACGCCGCACACTGATTCGCTACCGACCGACCCGGTTCCCATTCCCGATCCCATACCTCGTCCGCAGCCAATGCCGGATCCCCCACCGGATGAAGAGCCGATTAAATTGTCGCATCGCGGGCGCAGATCTGCGAGGATACGCGCCTGCTGATTGTGAGTTTTTACCGCGAGATTAAATTGTGACCGCTTTTTCAACCCTGAATGTTTTACCTGCTGCCCAACTCGAGAATCTTAACGAGCTGGGTTATCTTGAAATGACGCCTGTTCAGGCTGCTGCGTTACCGGCAATTCTGGCGGGGAAAGATGTTCGCGTGCAGGCTAAAACCGGCAGTGGCAAAACGGCGGCTTTTGGTCTTGGATTATTACAGCATGTTGATGTCGCGCTGTTTCAGACGCAGTCCCTGGTGCTGTGCCCAACGCGCGAGCTTGCTGACCAGGTGGCGGGTGAGCTGCGTCGCTTAGCGCGCTTTCTGCCTAACACCAAGATCTTAACGTTGTGCGGTGGGCAGCCCTTTGGCGCACAGCGTGACTCCCTGCAGCATGCGCCACATATTATTGTCGCAACGCCGGGGCGTTTACTCGACCATCTGCAAAAAGGCACTGTTTCTCTGGATGCCCTGAATACGCTGGTGATGGATGAAGCCGATCGCATGCTGGATATGGGCTTTAGCGATGCGATTGATGATGTCATTCGCTTTGCGCCGGCTTCGCGTCAGACCTTACTGTTTTCTGCGACCTGGCCGGAAGCCATTGCCGCCATTAGTGGCCGGGTGCAACAAAATCCATTAACGATCGAAATTGATACCGTTGACGCGCTGCCGGCGATTGAGCAGCAGTTTTTCGAAACTTCCAGCCACGGCAAAATTGCGCTGCTGCAAAAATTGCTCAGTCAGCATCAACCTGCATCATGCGTAGTTTTTTGTAATACCAAAAAAGATTGTCAGGCCGTGTGTGACGCACTGAATGCGGCGGGGCAAAGCGCTCTCTCACTGCATGGCGATCTTGAGCAGCGCGATCGCGATCAGACGCTGGTGCGTTTTGCCAACGGCAGCGCGCGCGTTCTGGTTGCTACCGATGTGGCCGCGCGTGGTCTGGATATTAAATCACTTGAGCTGGTGGTTAACTTCGAACTGGCGTGGGATCCGGAAGTCCACGTCCATCGTATCGGACGTACCGCGCGTGCCGGCAACAGTGGTCTGGCGATTAGCTTCTGTGCACCGGAAGAAGCGCAGCGGGCCAATATTCTTTCTGAAATGCTGCAACTGAAGCTGAACTGGCTGCCAGCTCCAGCTAACGGCCCAATCCTGCCGCTGGAAGCTGAGATGGCGACGTTATGCATTGATGGCGGTAAAAAGGCTAAAATGCGTCCCGGCGATGTTCTCGGTGCGCTGACCGGTGATATTGGTCTGGAAGGCGCCGATATCGGCAAAATTGCCGTTCATCCGGCGCATGTCTATGTCGCTGTTCGCCAGACTGTAGCGCATAAGGCATGGAAGCAATTGCAAAACGGTAAGATAAAAGGCAAGACTTGCCGGGTTCGGTTATTGAAATAACCACTCGTCGGAGCGCCTGATGGCGCTCCGCTTATCCGGCACTATCGACTTACTTCACTTCCACGACGTTCAGGCGCAGCTCATCCAGTTGAGCATCATCTTCTTCTGGCTGCCACCCCGCAGGCTGCAACGGGATCTCTTCACGATCGAACGCTAAATCACCGCCGTCCACAACCTCTGAACCGTGCCTGATGCCTTTAAAATCGAACAGATTGATATCGCTCAGATGTGAAGGTACAACGTTCTGCATTGCGCTGAACATGGTTTCAATACGCCCTGGATAGCGTTTGTCCCAGTCGCGCAGCATATCGGCAATGACCTGACGCTGCAGGTTAGGCTGTGAGCCGCACAGATTACATGGAATAATCGGGAAACCTTTCGCTTCGGAGAAACGCTCGATATCTTTCTCACGGCAGTAAGCCAGCGGACGGATAACGATATGTTTACCGTCATCGCTCATCAACTTCGGCGGCATACCTTTCATCTTCCCGCCGTAGAACATGTTTAAAAACAGCGTTTGCAGGATGTCGTCGCGATGGTGACCGAGCGCAATCTTGGTGGCGCCTAACTCAGTTGCCGTGCGGTACAGAATGCCGCGACGCAGGCGAGAACAGAGCGAGCAGGTCGTTTTGCCTTCAGGGATTTTATCTTTGACGATCCCGTAGGTGTTTTCTTCGACAATCTTATACTCCACGCCCAGTTGTTCCAGATATTCCGGCAGAATATGCTCCGGGAAGCCAGGTTGTTTCTGATCGAGGTTAACCGCAACTAAGGAAAAACTGATCGGGGCGCTTTGCTGCAAATTACGCAAGATCTCCAGCATGGTATAGCTGTCTTTCCCCCCGGAAAGGCACACCATAATGCGATCGCCGTCTTCGATCATATTGAAGTCGGCAATGGCTTCGCCCACGTTACGGCGCAGACGTTTTTGCAATTTGTTCAGGTTGTATTGTTCTTTCTTGCTAATATCTTGATTTTGCGACATTTAATAGAGGCTCAATTCATAGTGTGGCATCAGAAGAGTATGCATCACGCCGGATAGTCCGGCAAAAGAAGTCTGATATAAAAACTGTGGCGTGTATGGTACGGATAAGCGGGAAAAATGTCAGCACATTTAGGACAGGAATCGTGGGGTATAAGAGGTAGAAACAAAAAGCCCGCAGCGATGTGCGGGCCAGACAGCTTAGCGGACTACCAGTACCGAACACTCCGCATGACGCACCACGGCTGCGGCGTTAGACCCCAGCAGGTAGGTAGTGATGTCAGGTCGATGTGAGGCAATAATGACCATATCAGCCGGTAATTTTTTGGCCATCTCCAGAATCTTATCTTTTGGCGCACCTTCTGTGACATGAACGTGCACTCTGTCCGTTGGGATATTGAACTTCTTGATAATCTCTTCCAGTTGAGATTTTGCTTCGGCTTTCAGATCTTCCATGGCCGGTAACTCTGCCGAGTAGGCCAATCCCAGGGAAGCATAATAGGGCAGTGACGGAATTACGGTCAAAAAATGAACCTGTGCATCGTCAATTTTTGCCTCTGCTTCAACATGGGCAATAACACGTTGAGTTAATTCTGAGTCTGAAATATCGATGGGTACAAGAATCGTTCTGTTCATAAAACCTCCTGTTTAAGTATCCACCCAAAGCTTACCGCGTAATGGCACTTTATGTACAATGACAAAGATCACATTTTGGCATCACTTTATTTTTATTTCAGGAAACTTCCCTTTTATTACTCCATCGTAAAATCGACCTTTAGAAACGACGCTCAGGAAATCACGAAAAATACGAGCAGGGACATGCTGATATTGCAGAGTAGACAACTGGTGAAAGCGAATTTCTAGCGTGCGGGAGGATTCGTCATAGCCGACGGATGCAATACGGGATGATTTTACAGGATGATGATTCATTGCAGGTATCCTCTACTACAGGTCTTAATGCAAGATATCATCTATCAAAGATGTGTTTTAGCGCAACAGATATAATGTTTTGATCTGGATAAAACAGAATTGTTAGAACATAAAGAGAGCCCGCTGTTGCCAGCGGGCTGACGGATTAGAACTGGTAAACCATACCCAGTGCTACTACGTCATCGGTAGAGATGTCGTTTTGGCTGTAGAAGTTTTTATCTTCATCCAGCAGGTTGATTTTGTAATCAACATAGGTGGAGAAGTTTTTGTTGAAGTAGTAAGTAGCGCCAACGGATGCATATTTCACCAGATCCTGGTCGCCATCAGATCCGTTTACACCCAGATCCTTACCTTTAGACATCAGGAAAGAAACTTCCGGACGCAGACCGAAGTCGAACTGGTATTGCGCAGTCACTTCAAAGTTCTGAGTTTTGTTGGCAATCGTATTATCACTACCGTTTGAGCCACCATAAGGGGTCATGTTGCGGGTTTCGGAGTACATGGTTGCCAGGTAGATGTTGTTCGCGTCGTATTTCAGACCGACTGTCCACGCGTCAGCTTTATCACCGCCCGCGGTAGAATTGTTAACCTGCTCGTTAGTACGGTCAGAAGAAGTGTATGCTGCACCGAAGCTTACACCCATACCCAAATCGTAGGTCGAGGAGATACCGAAGCCGTCACCGTTGGAGTTCTTCATGTTACGATCGTCGCCACCGTTATTGGTACCTTCCTGCTCTGGTGACTGATTTTCGTTCGCGCCCTGGTACTGCAACGCCACGTTCAGACCGTCAACCAGACCAAAGAAGTCGGTATTACGGTAGGTCGCCACGCCGTTCGCACGACCGGTCATGAAGTTGTCTGCTTTGGTGTAAGAGTCGCCACCGAATTCCGGCAGCATATCAGTCCAGCCTTCAACGTCGTACATTACGCCGTAGTTACGGCCGTAGTCGAATGAGCCGTAGTCGCCGACTTTAATACCTGCGAATGCCAGACGAGTCCAGGAGTCGCCTTTATCACCTTCGGTGCCGTTAGCTTGAACCTGATATTCCCACTGGCCATAACCGGTGATCATATCGTTAACCTGAGTTTCGCCTTTGAAGCCCATACGCATATAAGTCTGATCGCCATCACTGTTAGCGTCATCAGAGAAATAATGCAGGCCGTCTACTTTGCCATAGAGATCTAATTTGTTGCCGTCTTTATTATAAACTTCAGCAGCGTGAGCAGCGCCTGCAGCCAGCAGGGCAGGAATTACGAGAGCCAGTACCTTTCTGTTCATTGAAATAATCCTTTAGTTTTTTTATTAACCTGTGACTACCCATGTAGGGAGTAAAAGCATGCTAAAGGAGAAGTTCCGTAAAGGGATAAATATGAATTGTTACGCCTTAAGTAAAACCTTAAAGAAATAATTCTACGGAAATGATGATAATTATGGTGAATGTATTGGTGGTAAATATATGAAATAAAAATTATACAAGTGAATTGTGTTGGGCTATTCTGCGCGTGTTATATGCCTTTATTGTCACGTTTTATTTTTCGTTGACGTATTGATAGCTATTATTAATTAGCCAGCGAATAAATTGACAAGCCCGAACAACCGTTCGGGCTTTTTTTTTTGAGTTCCAGGTTAATACTGAGATAAACGCATTACTCGGTACCGCTCTTTTCCGCTTTTCCAGCCAACTGCGCAAGGAAGTCGTAGCGTTTTTGCAGATCGGCTGCGGCGTCTTTCCAGAGCTGTTCTGCGACTTCTGGCTGTTGGGCATTCAGGCGACGGAAGCGCTGCTCGTTAAGCAATGTTTCGGCCAGGGCGTCTGACGGTGGGCGAGAGTCCAGCGCCAGCGGCAGCTTACCTTCATCTGCTCGACGTGGATCAAAGCGGTACAGCGGCCAGAACCCGGTTGCCGTGAGCTGACGCATCTGATCATGGCTTAGTGCGAGATCGTAACCATGCTCTTCACATGGGCTATAGGCGATAATCAGCGACGGACCTGGATAGGCCTCCGCTTCCTGGATAGCTTTCACCGTCTGGTTCAACTGCGCGCCCAGAGAGATTTGTGCAACATACACGTGCCCGTACATCATCATACTGACGCCAAGATCTTTGCGAGCTTTGCGCTTGCCATGCTCACCAAATTTAGTGACGGCCCCGAGCGGCGTAGCTTTCGACGCTTGTCCGCCTGTATTGGAGTAACACTGGGTATCCAGAACCAGAATATTGACGTTCTCGGTCAGGCTCAGGACGTGATCCAGGCCACCAAAACCAATATCGTAAGCCCAGCCATCACCGCCAATCAGCCAGATAGATTTCTCGACCAGCGCATCGGCATCGGTTAACAACTGCTGTGCGCCGTCGACATCTTTCAGGTGCTGGCGCAGTGCTGCAACTTGCTCACGGCGCACCTCTGGCGTAGCTTCAGCGTGCAGGGCGTCATTCAGTTCAGCCGGAATGTTATCGGCAAACTGTTCCACTAAACGCATGACGCGTACACGGTGCTGATCCACCGTCAGGCGGAAGCCCAGCCCAAACTCGGCGTTATCCTCAAACAGGGAGTTTGCCCACGCAGGCCCGCGACCATTGGCGTCGGTAGTATAAGGCGTTGAGGGCAGGTTACCGCCATAAATTGATGAACAGCCGGTCGCATTGGCGATCAGCATGCGGTCGCCGTACAACTGCGTAAGCAATTTGATATACGGCGTTTCACCACAGCCAGAGCAGGCCCCAGAGTACTCAAACAGCGGTGTTATCAACTGCGAGGTACGAATATCAATGCGTTCCAGTTTAGTGCGATCGATTTCCGGCAGATTGAGGAAGTAGTCATAGTTAACTTTTTCTTCTTCCACGTGCTCAAGGCGCGACATCATATTGATGGCCTTGATCTCCGGGTTCTGGCGATCTTTCGCCGGGCATACTTCGACGCACAGATTACACCCGGTGCAATCCTCTGGCGCAACCTGCAGGACATATTTCTGACCGCGCATATCGCGTGATTTCACATCCAGAGAATGCAGGCTGGCAGGGGCATTTTCCATCGCTTCTGGTGAAACCACTTTGGCGCGGATAGCCGAGTGCGGGCAAGCGGCTACGCAGTGGTTACACTGGGTACACAGCTCTTCTTTCCAGATGGGGATCTCTTCGGCGATATTGCGTTTTTCCCAACGCGTGGTGCCCATCGGCCAGGTGCCGTCTGGCGGCAGCGCTGAAACGGGGAGAGCATCGCCCAGACCGGCGAGCATTGCCGCGGTGACGGTTTTCACGAAATCAGGTGCGGCATCAGAAACCACCGGTGGGCGATTAGCGCTATGTGAGTCAACCGGCTGAAGCGCCACTTCGGCGACGGATTCACGCGCCAGGGCCAGCGCCTGCCAGTTACGTTCAACCAGATCCTGTCCTTTACTGCTATAGCTTTTCGCAATCGCACCCTGCAATTCAGCCAGAGCGCTGTCGCCTGGTAAGATTTGCGTCAGATGGAAGAACGCCATCTGCATAACGGTGTTAATACGTGCAGCCAGACCGCATTCGCGGGCAATTTTGGCCGCATTAATCACGTAGAAACGCGCTTTCTTCTGATTCAGAACAGCCTGAACTTCCTGCGGCAGACGTGTCCAGACTTCATCCACACTGTACGGGGTATTAAGCAGGAATATACCGCCAGGTTTCAGGCGCTCAGCCATCTGATACTTATCGATAAATTGCAACTGGTGACAACCAACAAAATCGGCTTGCGACACCAGATACGCTGAGCGAATAGGTTGTTCACTAACGCGCAGGTGAGAAACCGTCAGACCGCCTGCTTTTTTCGAGTCATAGACGAAATAACCCTGCGCATACCACGGCGTAGAGTTACCGATAATCTTGATGTTGTTTTTGGTGGCCGACACGCTACCGTCACTGCCCAGCCCGTAAAACAGTGCCTCGAGCTTCGCGGTACCGGGCAGAGTGTTTTCCGGTAACGGTAGCGACAGGTTGGTGACATCATCATAGATACCGACCGTAAAGCGAGATTTCGGCTTCGCGCTACTCAGCTCATTAAAGACCGCCATGACGCAGTCCGGGCCAAACTCTTTGGAAGAAAGGCCATAACGCCCGCCAATCACGCGCGGTAGCGTTTCTCGTTCGCCGCAGTTAAAGGCTTCCGCCAGCGCGGTCATTACATCCAGATACAACGGTTCAGCTTGCGCGCCGGGCTCTTTGGTGCGATCCAGGACGGCGATGCTCCGTACCGTTTCCGGCAGGGCGCGCAGTAAATGTCTGGCAGAGAATGGGCGGAACAGACGCACTTTCAGAACGCCTACTTTCTCGCCGCGTGCCAGCAGCTCTTCGACGACTTCTTCACTGGTTCCAATCGCCGAGCCCATCAAAATAATGACGCGTTCTGCCTGCGGATGACCGTAGTATTCAAATGGCTGGTACTGACGGCCCGTCGCAGCAGCGAAATCGTTCATCGCCTGTTCTACGTGATCGTAAACCGCGTTGTACCACGGGTTTGTTGCTTCGCGTGACTGGAAGTAGGTGTCCGGGTTCGCAGACGTACCGCGAATAACCGGATGCTCCGGGTTGAGCGCGCGCGCGCGATGAGCATCGATTTCCGCCTGCGGCATCAGCCCGAGGATTGTGTCATCGGCCAGCGGCACTATTTTATTGATTTCATGCGATGTGCGGAAACCATCAAAGAAATGAATAAACGGGACCCGGCTTTTCAGGGTGGCCATTTGCGAAATTAGCGCAAAGTCTTGTGCTTCCTGAACGCTGCTGGCGCACAGCATTGCGCATCCCGTCTGGCGCACCGCCATCACGTCGGAATGATCGCCAAAGATGGATAATGCGTGAGTGGCAATCGTACGCGCCGCAACGTGCAGCACAAACGGAGTCAACTGACCGGCCAGTTTGTACAGCGTCGGGATCATCAGCAACAGGCCCTGCGATGAAGTAAACGACGTAGAGAGCGCACCGGTCTGCAACGCGCCGTGAACGGTCGCTATCGCACCGCCTTCCGACTGCATTTCTACGACACGAGGGGTATCCCCCCACACGTTTTTAAGCCCGTTCCCGGCCCAGGCATCCGCCTGTTCAGCCATCGTCGAACTGGGCGTAATCGGGTAGATGGCGATAACCTCGCTGGTACGAAATGCGACCGAAGCAACCGCACCATTACCGTCAATTGTGATCATACTGACACCCTTACATTGCGCAAAAAAAGGGACACGCGTAACAGCGGCGAATCCTGTAGTTATCCTTTTAGTTTAGCAAAAGCGCTAAAGACAGATTTTCGCTTTTGTGTCCCTCGAATAAACAGAATGAATGGTTTGATCAAAGGAGCAGCCAAAAAATTGCCAGAAAATGTAAACAGTGCGCATAAATGCGCATATTGCCTCTCGACGGCGGTGTTTCCGCTGCCTATTATTTATGGCTGTGTCGTTTGGTTAATATTCAGAGGGGAGTAAGATGCGCGCAGCGTTTTGGGTAGGGTGTGCCGCGTTATTATTATCGGCTTGTAGTAGTGAACCTGTTCAGCAGGCAACCGCCGCGCATGTCGCACCGGGGATGAAGGCCGCAATGTCCAGTTCTGGAGAAGCTAATTGCGCCATGATTGGTGGTTCGCTCTCCGTTGCCCGTCAGCTGGATGGTTCAGCTATCGGAATGTGTGCGTTACCCAACGGCAAACGCTGTAGTGAGCAGTCGCTTGCCGCCGGAAGCTGTGGCAACTATTAAGCCACCGCGTTTCCTACATTAAATCCGCGAGTTTATACGTCAGCGTTTGTTCTGCTGTCGCCAGTGTTAACTGGTCAGCAGTCAGATCGACCTGTGCGCCTTGCTTAAACATGTCGCTGACGATCCCGTCGAGCGCGTTAAGCTGCGGATCGGCGCACATCATGCGGGTCATCGCCATATCTTTAACCTTCAACTCGCCGTCGGACAGTTTGCCCTGACCGTGGAATTGATTACACATCTTTCCCGATACCGTCATGTTTTCGCCAAAACTCAATTCGGGTGGGTTATTAGCGACGGTGACGGCTTTACCATTCACGCTCTGCAAAACGAAGCGGTGATGCTGCAACTGTTCGCGATTGACGGAAACTTTTCCATTGCTCACACAGCCAGCCATCAGCATGCTGAGCGCAATCAACGTGACAACTTTTTTCATTCAATTTCTCTACGTTTGTGACGGGAATACATTCAATATAATAATGATACTGAAGATTTTAGCATCGGTGATTATCTGAAAATGCCCCCCTGAATCCAGGGGAGCACAGGGATTAGAAGAGGGCGTTTGGACAGGTTTCGCCTTTGGAGATCTGTGCCAGATTTTGCAGTGTGGTCTCAGAAATGCTGGTCAATGCTTCGGCAGTCAGGAACGCCTGGTGACCGGTGAACAGCACGTTATGACAGGCCGACAGGCGGCGGAACACATCATCCTGAATCACGTCATTGGATTTATCTTCAAAGAACAGGTCGCGTTCGTTTTCATACACGTCCATACCCAGAGAACCAATTTTCTGGTTTTTCAGCGCATCGATAGCGGCTTGTGAATCGATCAATGCCCCACGGCTGGTGTTAATAACCATCACGCCATTTTTCATTTGCTCAAAGGCTTCGTGATTGAGCAGGTGATAATTCTCCGGCGTTAACGGACAGTGCAGGGAGATGACATCGGACTCCGCGAACAGCGTTTTAAGATCGACATATTCAACGCCTAACTCCAGTGCGGCAGCGCTTGGATAGGGATCAAACGCCAGCAGGCGCATCCCAAAACCTTTCAGGATCCGCAGTGCCGCAATCCCAATCTTACCGGTACCGATCACCCCAGCCGTTTTGCCATACATGGTAAAGCCGGTCAGCCCCTCAAGAGAGAAGTTGGCATCACGAGTACGCTGATAGGCGCGGTGAATACGGCGATTCAACGTCATCATCATGCCAATCGCATGTTCAGCGACGGCTTCCGGTGAATAGGCTGGCACACGGACGACCTGCAGGCCGAGCTCTTTTGCCGCGTCGAGATCGACGTTATTGAAGCCGGCGCAACGCAGCGCAATATATTTCACGCCATGCTTTTTCAGCTCTTCCAGAACCGGGCGGCTGCCATCGTCGTTGACGAAGATACAGACGGCTTCACAGCCATGGGCTGTTTTGGCTGTTTTCTCCGTCAGCAGAAAGTCAAAGAATTCAAGTTCAAAACCAAAAGCCTCGTTAACCTGCTGCAGATACTTCTTGTCGTACTGTTTTGTACTATAGATGGCGAGTTTCATAAGACTTTCTCCAGTGATTTTGACGTCACATTAATCCAATTCAAATTATTTTACAAAATCTAAAAAGTTATTGATAGTCATAGGCGTAATGAATAATTTCAGCGCATCTGTTGTTAGTGTGGGCAGGTTACTCAATTTCAACAACTGGATATTTTTCCGTCCAACTCAATACCCGTAATCGATGCAGGTAAAAAGCCAGCCGAATCACATCCAGACAGCTACGCTTATACAGGTAGCAAATATCGGGAGGGGTCATGTTAACTCACTCTGAAGCAAAGCGATGGGCCACCTTAATGCTTAAGGCGGCATTATGTGATGGTATGAAACCTGAGGAGATTTCCCGGCAGGTACATCTGGTCTGCGATCATCATGGTAGGGAGTGCCTCGAAGAGCTCATTGAGGAAATTCTGATAGAAGCTGGTCGTTTAGGACCTAAACATAGCGATGGAGAACTGAGGCCTCATTGAGTCTGAGTTCTTTATATTCCCGACGGCACGTGTAACAGCGTGCCATATAAAATAACGCACTATCTTATTGAATTGATTATTATTTTATTAATTCTCGTTGATTGATAAATAGTGCATATACTTCATGGGAATTTATTCTTAATGTGGGCATATCCTGTTAAACATGCCACAATACTGGCCTAAACCGGCTTAAATTTTCGCTAAATCAGGATATTAACTACCCATGAAGGGTAAATATAAAGCCGCTCTGGCACTTCTCTTATTATTGATTCTCGTGCCGCTGACGTTGGTCATGACGCTTGGCCTGTGGGTTCCTACGCTGGTGGGCGTCTGGTTACCTGTTGGCACGCGCATCGCGCTGGATGAGAGCCCACGGTTGACACGGCATGGGCTGCATATCCCGGAACTCCGCTATCTGGTCGATGATTGCCCGCTAGCGCGCATTACTCAGGCCGATCTTTCCCATCCCAGCCGCTGGTTGCTCAATGTCGGGACAATTGAGCTGGATTCCGCTTGCCTGGCTAAATTACCGCAGACAGAAGCGTCTCCGGCAGCGCCCAAAACGCTGGCTGAATGGCAATCGATGCTGCCCAATACCTGGATTAACATCGACAAAGTTATTCTCTCCCCCTGGCAGGAGTGGCAGGGAAAACTGTCTCTCTCGCTAACGCCATCGACCCAGCAACTGCGCTACCAGGGTGAAAAAGTGAAATTCCAGGGGCGTCTGCACGGGCAAAATCTCACGGTAAATGAGCTGGATATAGCCGCGTTTGAAGGGCAACCGCCGGTAAAACTGGTCGGTGAATTTACCATGCCACTGGTTCCTGATGGACTACCGGTGAGCGGTCATGCGGTTGCTACTCTGAGCTTGCCGCAGGAGCCCTCACTGGTGGACGCCGAACTGGAGTGGCAAGAAAACAGCGGACAACTGATCGTTATGGCGCGGGACAATGCCGATCCGTTGCTCGATCTTCCGTGGGAAATAACCCGTCAGCAATTAACCATCAGCGACGGTCGCTGGAACTGGCCTTATCAGGGATTCCCGCTCAGCGGGCGGTTGGGCATGAAAGTTGAAAACTGGCAGGCCGGGCTGGAAAATGCGGTGGTGAGCGGGCGTCTGAACATATTGACCCAAGGCGATGCAGGTAAAGGAAACGCCGTATTAACGCTGGGGCCGGGTAAGCTGGGTGTGGATAGTAGTGATATGCCGTTACAGTTGATAGGCGAGGCGAAACAGGGTGACCTGATCTTCTACGCCAAATTACCCGCCAGACTCACCGGAAGCCTGAACGACCCGCAGCTTACTTTCGAGCCAGGAGCGCTGCTGCGTTCGCGTGGACGGGTGATTGACTCGCTGGATATTGACGAAATTCGCTGGCCGCTGGCGGGCGTAAAAGTAACACAGCGCGGCGTAGATGGCCGTCTGCAGGCTATATTGCGCGCGCATGAAAACCAGATGGGCGGTTTTGAATTGCATCTGGATGGTCTGGCAAATGATTTTCTCCCTGACGCGGGTCGCTGGCAGTGGCGGTACTGGGGCAAAGGCAGCTTTACGCCAATGCATGCGCGTTGGGACGTGGCGGGTAAGGGCGAATGGCATGACAACACCCTGAAGCTTTTTGATCTCTCCACCGGATTTGACCACCTGCAATACGGCACCATGAAGGTGGAAACCCCACGCCTGGTGATGGACGAGCCGATCGTCTGGGTACGGGATGCCAACAAACCGACTTTTAGCGGCGCGCTGTCGCTGGACGCAGGGAACACCACTTTTACCGGGGGGAGCGTGTTACCGCCGTCAACCCTGAAGTTCAGCGTGGAAGGCACCGACCCGACGATTTTCCAGTTTAAAGGCCAGCTTCACGCGGGCGCGATAGGTCCAGTACAGGTAAATGGACGTTGGGACGGGATCCGCCTGCGCGGACAGGCCTGGTGGCCAAAACAATCGCTCACCGTATTCCAACCTCTCATCCCACCAGACTGGAAAATGAAGCTACGTGAAGGTGAACTGTATGCGCAGGTTGCGTTTTCGGCTGCCCCGGAACAGGGCTTTGAAGCGGGCGGCCATGGGGTATTAAAAGGCGGTAGCGCCTGGATGCCCGATAACCAAATTAATGGCGTCGATTTTGTGTTGCCTTTCCGGTTTAGTGAAGGCGCATGGCAACTGGGTACGCGTGGACCTATTTCACTGCGTATTGCGGAAGTGGTAAATCAGGTGACGGTGAAAAATATCGCCGCCGATCTACAGGGGGCGTATCCCTGGAGTGAAGACAATCCGTTACTGTTAAGCGATGTCAGCGCCGAACTGCTGGGGGGCAAAGTCATCATGCAACAACTGCGGATGCCGCAGCACGATCCGGCATTATTACGGGTGCAGAATATCTCTTCCAGCGAGCTTATCAGCGCGGTTAATCCCAAGCAATTCGCTATGTCTGGCCCGGTCAGCGGTGCGTTGCCGTTATGGCTGGATAACGAAAAGTGGATCATTAAAGACGGCTGGCTGACCAACCCGGGGCCTATGACGCTGCGTATTGATAAAGACACGGCGGATGCCGTCGTCAAAGATAATATGGCAGCCGGTGCGGCCATTAACTGGCTGCGCTATATGGAAATAAGCCATTCCTGGACGAAAATAAATTTGGATAATCTCGGTGTCTTAACCATGCAGGCAACCGTAACTGGCAATAGCCGGGTGGATGGCAAAGTGGGGACGGTTAATTTGAATTACACCCATGAGGAAAACGTCTTTACGCTATGGCGTAGTTTGCGTTTTGGCGACAATTTACAGGCATGGCTTGAACAAAATGCAGCGCTGCCGGAATCCCATTGCCCGGAAGGCAAGGAATGTGAGGAACAACAATGAAAACGATAGCTGCCATGCTGGGTCTGCTGGCTTCATCTCTGCTGATCGGGTGCACACCCAGAATCGAAGTGGCTGCGCCTAAAGAGCCGATCACTATTAATATGAACGTCAAAATCGAGCATGAGATCCATATCAAAGTCGATAAAGACGTTGAGAGCTTATTAAAATCGCGCAGCGATTTGTTCTGAGGTCACGATGAAAAAACAGCTTGCAGTGATCCTGGTGGCATTGAGTTTATTCAGTGGCAATGTGTGGGCATTGACCTTGAATGAAGCCAGATCCCAGGGGCGGGTGGGCGAAACGCTTAATGGTTATCTGGTGGCATTGCAAACCGACGCCGAAACGCAGGCGCTGGTGAGTGAGATTAATAAAGCACGCAGCGCCAGCTATCAGCAACTGGCTGAGAGCAATAACATTCCTCCAGATGAAGTGGCGAAAATGGCCGGACAAAAGCTGGTCGCTCGGGCTAAACCAGGGGAGTACGTCCAGGGCATCAATGGTAAGTGGTTGAGAAAATAATAAATCTTCTCTGCACACAACCAGAGAGGCACGACGCTGACTTATTCATCGACATCGCAATAGTTGCCACACGGCATCAAACTGAGGCTGATATAGTTCAACACCGGTCGCGTTGCGGAGTGAAATCATGTGGCTTTTCAAGTGGTATGTCTGGAATCGTTGGATATTCAAGCTGTTAAGCCGGGATGTTGCCGAGCCAGAACAATTTTTGCTGCATTGCTGGGAAGAAAATCTGGCGAAGTGCAGAGATTATGCAACCATCTGGCGCGATATTAACCGCATTCACGGCAAACAGGTGCAGGTAAAGAAGTAAATGCTGGAGAAACCCTCCCACCGGATGGTGAGAGGGTGAATTATCAGGCAGCGACGACGCTGTCGATAGCGGCTTTCGCATCGGACTGCGCTTTGGACGCCACTTCCGGGCCGTACGCAATGCCTTCAGCAAAGACGACGTTCACGTCGGTGATGCCAATAAAGCCCAGGAATACGTTCAGATACGGCGTGATCAGGTCGGTCGGCGTATCTTTATGGATACCACCACGACTGGTCAACACGACTGCGCGTTTACCCGTCACCAGACCTTCCGGACCTTTCTCGGTATAACGGAAAGTCACACCTGCACGGGCAATCAGATCGAAATAGTTTTTCAGCTGGGTTGGGATGTTGAAGTTATACATCGGCGCGGCGATAACAATCACATCATGCGCTTTCAGCTCAGCAATCAGCTCATCGGACAACGCCAGCGCTTCCTGCTGACGCGGTGTCAGCGGTGCATCGCTCGGGCGCAGCGCACCCACCAGTTCGCCATCCAGTACCGGAACAGGATTTGCAGCCAGGTCACGGACGGTGATTTCATCAGCGGAGTGCTTTTCACGCCACTGTTCAACAAAATAATCAGACAACTGACCAGACTGAGAGTACCCTGCCAGAATACTGGATTTAAGAACTAATACCTTGCTCATGGGTGTTTCCTTTTATGTGTTTGAAGGGGGGGTGCCCCGTTGCTTGTTGACACTTTATTCACAATCCTGTCGCAGTGATAGCGCAATATATCGAATCCTATGTTCGAAATTATTGAACAACACATGAAAAGCGCTGATGTGGTACTCTATACCTATCATCTAAAAGAGATTTAACCCGGCAGAGCACTGCCTTTTAACGCTATGACAGAACAACAAAAATTAACCTTCAACATGTTGCAGCAACAGCTGGATTCACTGATGCTGCGTGACAGACAGCGTTTTGCCCGCCGCCTGCATGGCGTGAAGAAGGTTAAAAATCCTGATGCACAACAGGCCATTTACCAGGAGATGGCAAAAGAGATTGATCACGCTGCAGGTAAAGTTGTGCTGCGTGAAGCCGCGCGTCCGGTCATCAGCTACCCGGAAAACCTGCCCGTCAGTCAGAAAAAACAGGATATTCTGGAAGCGATCCGCGATAACCAGGTGGTGATTGTCGCTGGGGAAACGGGATCAGGGAAAACCACTCAGTTACCCAAAATCTGTATGGAGCTCGGGCGCGGGGTAAAAGGGCTGATCGGCCATACCCAGCCGCGTCGTCTGGCGGCGCGTACCGTGGCGAACCGTATTGCAGAAGAGCTGCAAACCGAGCCGGGCGGTTGTATCGGTTATAAAGTCCGTTTTAGCGATCATGTCAGCGACAACACCATGGTTAAGCTGATGACGGACGGTATCTTGCTGGCGGAAATCCAGCAGGATCGGCTGCTGATGCAGTACGACACCATCATCATCGATGAAGCGCATGAGCGCAGCCTGAATATCGATTTTCTGCTCGGCTATCTGAAAGAGCTTCTGCCGCGCCGTCCGGATCTAAAAATTATCATCACTTCGGCAACCATCGATCCGGAGCGTTTTTCAAAGCATTTCAATAATGCACCAATTATCGAAGTCTCTGGTCGAACCTATCCGGTGGAAGTTCGCTATCGTCCAATTGTTGAAGACGCAGATGACACCGAGCGTGACCAATTGCAGGCAATTTTTGATGCCGTAGATGAGTTAGGCCGTGAAAGTCAGGGCGACATTTTGATCTTCATGAGCGGCGAGCGCGAAATCCGCGATACCGCCGATGCGCTGAATAAGCTGGATTTGCGCCATACCGAAGTGCTACCGCTGTATGCGCGTCTTTCCAACAGCGAGCAGAACCGTGTGTTCCAGTCGCACAGCGGTCGCCGTATCGTGCTGGCGACCAACGTGGCGGAAACCTCGCTGACCGTTCCGGGGATCAAGTATGTGATTGATCCGGGTACTGCGCGTATCAGCCGTTACAGTTACCGCACCAAAGTTCAGCGCTTGCCGATTGAACCGGTGTCACAGGCCTCTGCCAACCAGCGTAAAGGCCGTTGCGGTCGTGTTTCGGAGGGGATCTGTATTCGTCTGTATTCTGAAGACGATTTCCTGTCGCGCCCGGAGTTTACCGACCCGGAGATCCTGCGTACCAACCTGGCGTCCGTTATTTTGCAGATGACCGCCTTGGGGCTGGGCGATATCGCGGCGTTTCCGTTTGTTGAAGCGCCGGATAAACGTAACATTCAGGACGGTGTACGCCTGCTCGAAGAACTGGGGGCGATAACCACCGACGAACAGGCAACCGCTTACAAACTGACGCCATTGGGCCGTCAGCTCTCGCAATTGCCGGTGGATCCACGTCTGGCGCGCATGGTGCTGGAAGCGCAAAAACATGGCTGTGTACGTGAGGCGATGATTATCACCTCGGCGCTGTCTATTCAGGATCCGCGCGAGCGCCCGATGGACAAGCAGCAGGCCTCCGACGAGAAGCATCGCCGTTTCCACGACAAAGAGTCTGATTTCCTCGCATTTGTGAATCTGTGGAACTATCTCGGCGAGCAGCAGAAAGCGCTGTCGTCAAACCAGTTCCGTCGTCAGTGCAAACTTGATTTTCTGAACTACCTGCGCGTGCGTGAATGGCAGGATATCTACACGCAACTGCGTCAGGTGGTGAAAGAGTTAGGGATTCCTGTTAACAGCGAACCCGCTGAATACAGAGAGATCCACGTCGCGTTGCTGACCGGTTTACTGTCACATATCGGGATGAAAGATGCCGATAAACAGGAATTTACCGGGGCGCGTAACGCTCGCTTCTCGATCTTCCCAGGCTCTGGTCTATTTAAAAAACCGCCGAAGTGGACGATGGTAGCGGAGCTGGTGGAAACCAGCCGCCTGTGGGGACGTATTGCTGCACGCATCGATCCTGAGTGGGTCGAACCGGTTGCCCAGCATCTGATCAAACGTTCATACAGTGAACCGCACTGGGAACGTGCGCAGGGCGCAGTGATGGCAACAGAAAAGGTTACCGTCTACGGTTTACCGATTGTTGCAGCTCGTAAGGTGAACTACAGCCAGATCGATCCCGCGTTGTCGCGTGAACTGTTCATCCGCCATGCTCTGGTGGAAGGCGACTGGCAAACGCGCCATGCGTTTTTCCGTGACAATTTGAAGTTACGCGCAGAGGTGGAAGAGTTAGAGCACAAATCGCGCCGTCGCGACATTCTGGTTGATGATGAGACGCTATTTGAGTTTTACGACCAACGCATCAGCCATGATGTAGTCTCCGCGCGTCACTTTGACAGCTGGTGGAAAAAGATCAGCCGTGAAACGCCGGATCTGCTCAACTTTGAAAAGAGCATGCTCATCAAAGAGGGTGCGGAAAAAATCAGTAAGCTGGATTACCCGAACTTCTGGCATCAGGGCAATCTCAAACTACGGTTAAGTTACCAGTTCGAACCCGGAGCCGATGCGGACGGTGTGACCGTACATATTCCGCTCCCGCTGCTCAATCAGATCGAAGAGAGCGGTTTTGAATGGCAAATTCCGGGGCTGCGCCGTGAACTGGTTATCGCCCTGATTAAGTCTCTGCCGAAACCGGTACGACGCAACTTTGTGCCCGCGCCGAACTATGCGGAAGCGTTTTTAGGCCGCGTGACGCCGCTGGAACTGCCGCTGCTGGACTCGCTGGAGCGTGAACTGCGCCGCATGACCGGCGTGACCGTTGACCGTGAAGACTGGCATTGGGATCAGGTGCCCGATCACCTAAAAATCACCTTCCGGGTAGTGGATGATAAGAACAAAAAGCTGCAGGAAGGACGTTCGCTGCAGGATCTGAAAGACGCACTGAAGGGTAAAGTTCAGGAAACATTGTCTGCGGTGGCGGATGACGGTATCGAACAGAGCGGGTTGCACATCTGGAGCTTCGGTCAGCTTCCGGAGAGTTACGAGCAAAAACGCGGTAACTATAAGGTCAAAGCCTGGCCAGCGCTGGTGGATGAGCGTGATAGCGTTGCCATCAAACTGTTTGATAACCCGCTGGAGCAACAGCAGGCGATGTGGTGCGGTTTACGCCGCCTGTTGTTACTGAATATTCCTTCACCAATCAAATATTTGCATGAGAAACTGCCCAACAAAGCCAAGCTGGGGCTGTATTTTAACCCGTACGGTAAAGTGCTGGATTTGATTGACGACTGTATATCCTGTGGTGTGGATCAACTGATCGACGCCAACGGTGGTCCGGTGTGGACCGAAGAAGGCTTTGCGGCGCTGCATGAGAAAGTGCGGGCTGAACTGAACGATACGGTGGTGGATATTGCTAAGCAGGTCGAACAGATCCTGACCGCGGTGTTTAATATCAACAAACGTCTGAAAGGGCGCGTGGATATGACCATGGCGCTGGGGCTTGCGGATATCAAATCGCAGATGGGCGGGCTGGTGTACCGTGGATTTGTTACCGGCAATGGTTTCAAGCGTCTGGGCGATACGCTGCGTTATTTGCAGGCTATCGAAAAGCGTCTGGAAAAACTGGCTATCGATCCGCATCGTGACCGTGCGCAGATGCTGAAAGTGGATAGCGTGCAGCAGGCCTGGCAGCAGTGGTTCAATAAACTACCTCCCGCGCGCCGTGAAGATGACGATGTCAAAGAGATTCGCTGGATGATAGAAGAGCTGCGCGTCAGCTATTTTGCCCAGCAGCTTGGTACGCCGTATCCGATTTCCGATAAACGTATTTTGCAGGCGATGGAGCAGATTTCGGGATAAATCGGTACCAGACAGCATACCGGGTAAGGTGACGTCACCGCCCGGTATGCAACCCGATAAAGTATTAAGATCAGGAGTCATGAGTATGAGCCAGTTTCCGACACTTTCCGCAACCACGCTTGCGGCGATCAATACCGTTGGGCGATGGTTGACGCAGAATGATTTTACGGGGAATATCACCGTTCGGTCAGATTGCGTGATTCTGGCAGGGAACGCGGTTATTCCGACCATCGATGCCGCCTGCCGGATCGCGAAAGAGCAACAGGTTCCCTTGTTGATTAGCGGTGGCATCGGTCACTCCACACGATTTCTGTATGACGCGATTGCAGAGCATCCTCGTTACAACATCATTCGTACCACCGGGCGCGCGGAAGCGGCGATCCTTGCCGATATCGCACATCAGTTCTGGCAAATCCCGGGTGAGAAGATTTGGGTGGAAGACCAGTCAACAAACTGCGGTGAGAATGCCCGTTTTAGCTGTGCATTATTGAATCAGGCGACGGAAAGTATTCATACCGTCATTGTGGTACAGGATCCCACTATGCAACGTCGCACGATGGCAACCTTTCAGCGCGTAACCCGCGATGAGCCGCATGCGCCGCGCTGGTTGAGTTTCCCTGGATTCATCCCTGAGCTGGCCCAACAGCAAGACGGCGTGGATTTTGTGCCAGCAGCAGAAGGTTTGTGGTCAGTGGATCGCTATCTGTCTCTCATAACCGGTGAACTTCCTCGCCTGCGTGATGATGCCACCGGTTATGGGCCGTGCGGCCGCGATTTTATCGCCCATGTTGATATTCCTCAGAACGTTGAGCAAGCCTGGCAGCAGTTGCAAAATGACATCGTGCTGACTGACTTACTGGAGAGCCGCTCTCTGTAATTCCTGTTGCCCGTTTGTCGGCGTTTTGCGGCAAACGGGCAAAAATCACACCTGTTTTTTCCCTTCATCATCACTTTGCCAGACGCTTTTATGAAGCCGCTCACAGAACAGCCACTCCAGCCATAATACGACCTGCATGATTGATATTAATTAACAATAGTTTTACTTGTTAAAAACAAATCAATCACAGGAGAGCCGCATGTCAGTACCCGTACAACATCCTATGTATATCGATGGGCAGTTTGTGACCTGGCACGATGATGCCTGGATTGATGTCGTCAATCCTGCCACGGAAGAGGTGATCTCACGTATTCCCGATGGACGTGCCGAGGATGCGTGTAAAGCGATCGATGCTGCACAGCGCGCTCAGCCGCAATGGGAAGCGCTGCCTGCCATTGAACGGGCGAACTGGTTACGCAAAATTTCTGCGGGTATCCGTCAGCGAGCCAGTGAAATCAGCGCCCTGATTGTGGCGGAGGGGGGAAAAATACAGCAACTGGCTGAGGTCGAAGTCTCGTTTACCGCCGACTATATCGATTATATGGCGGAGTGGGCGCGTCGCTATGAAGGCGAGATCCTGCAAAGCGATCGTCCGGGCGAGAATATTCTGCTGTTTAAGCGCGCTTTGGGCGTGACTACGGGCATTCTGCCGTGGAACTTTCCATTTTTCCTGATTGCCCGCAAACTGGCTCCCGCACTGTTGACGGGTAATACCATTGTCATTAAGCCGAGTGAATTTACACCGAATAACGCCATCGCCTTTGCCAAAATTGTTGATGATATTGGCTTGCCGCGCGGCGTATTTAATCTGGTACTGGGACGTGGTGAAACGGTCGGTCAGGCGCTAGCCGCAAACCCGAAGGTGGCCATGGTGAGCATGACCGGTAGCGTCGGGGCGGGTGAGAAAATTATGGCTGCGGCGGCTAAAAATATCACCAAAGTTTGTCTGGAGTTGGGCGGCAAGGCCCCGGCTATCGTGATGGATGATGCCGATCTTGAACTGGCCGTAAAGGCAATTGTTGACTCGCGGGTGATCAACACCGGACAGGTATGCAACTGTGCCGAGCGCGTGTACGTTCAGAAAGGTATTTATGACCAATTCGTCAATCGTCTGGGTGAGGCGATGAAAGCCGTGCAGTTTGGTAATCCGGCTGAGCGCAATGATATTGCGATGGGGCCGCTGATTAACGCCGCTGCGCTGGAGCGTGTAGAGCAGAAAGTTGCACGAGCGGTGCAGGAAGGCGCCAGAGTGGTGCTGGGCGGTAAGGCCGTTTCCGGCAAAGGGTATTACTATCCACCGACGTTACTGTTAGACGTGCGCCAGGAGATGGCGATTATGCACGAGGAGACGTTTGGTCCGGTGCTGCCGGTGGTAGCGTTTGATACGCTGGAACAGGCGCTGACGATGGCCAATGACAGCGATTACGGTCTGACCTCATCGATCTATACGCAGAATCTGAATACGGCGATGAAGGCGATCAAAGGGCTGAAGTTTGGCGAAACCTATATTAATCGTGAAAACTTCGAGGCGATGCAGGGCTTTCATGCTGGCTGGCGCAAGTCCGGGATTGGCGGGGCTGACGGTAAACACGGTCTGAACGAATATCTGCAAACGCAGGTGGTGTATCTGCAGTCCTAAGTTTTCGCCGGGTGAGCCTGTACGCCACCCGGCGCAATTCTCACACTTTGCTGGCGATCCATAAGAATAAGCCGAGTGAGCAAAAGTTAATGAATTTTTAACAAAAGCCCGTTATGGTGACGCATTATTGTTTTTATTCAGGAAGTGTTATGGGGAATAAGTATTCTGGCCTGCAAATTGGCATTCACTGGCTGGTCTTTTTGTTGGTCATTGTGGCCTACAGCGCTATGGAGTTTCGCGGATTTTTCCCGCGCAGCTATCGTCCCTTATTTAACATGGTGCACGTATCCTGTGGCATCACTATTTTAACGCTGATGGTGGCGCGTCTGCTGGTCAGGCTAAAATATCCGGCACCGCCGATTGTGCCAAAACCGAAGCCGATGATGACCGGAATGGCGCATCTGGGGCATCTGGTTATCTATCTGCTGTTTATTGTTCTGCCGATTATTGGACTGGTGATGATGTACAACCGGGGTAACCCGTGGATTGCATTCGGCATCGTTATGCCGCATGCGGCAGAGGCCAATTTTGATGTAGTGGATATGCTGAAGTCCTGGCACGTGACGCTGGCAAATCTGGGCTATTTTGTTATTGCTCTGCATGCCGCTGCGGCCCTGATGCACCACTATTTCTGGAAGGACAATACGCTGCTGCGCATGATGCCGCGAAAACGCTCCTGATGTAATGCCCCGCAAATGTGGGGTATTTTTTTAGCCGATTATTTTTCCAGACATCATAAAAACTTACCGACAAGATGGTTAAACAACGTCCAGTTCATCACACTCGCTACTTGATTGCTGCTCTTATTAAAACTACTGTATATAAATACAGTAAATGAGAGGCAGATTATTATGTTGTTTTTCCAGCCTGCGGAACGCCGCGAAATTAAACACTTTCCGTTATTTAGCGATCTTGTGCCCTGCGGTTTTCCATCTCCTGCGCAGGACTACGTTGAGAAACGTATCGACCTCAATGACCTGCTGGTACGGCATCCCAGCGCAACCTATTTTGTTAAATCATCTGGCGACTCTATGAGGGGAGCAGGGATCGGCGAGGGTGATTTACTGATTGTCGACAGCGCCAGAAAACCTGCCCATGGAGACATCGTTATTGCCGCCGTTGAGGGCGAATTCACCGTTAAACGCCTGCAATTACATCCGGTTGTGATGCTGAAGCCAGAGAACAGCGCCTACGCGCCGATCATGATTAGCAGCGAGGACACGCTGGATATATTTGGCGTGGTGACATTTATCATTAAAGCTGCGGGCTGATGATGTTTGCACTGGTGGATGTTAACGCGTTTTATGCCAGTTGTGAGTCGGCATTCCGGCCTGATCTGAAAGGGAAGCCCGTTGTCGTTCTTTCAAATAACGATGGCTGCGTTATTGCCAGTAGCGTAGAGGCAAAGGCGCTTGGCGTTAATATGGGCGCTCCGTACTTCAAACAGAAAGATCTGTTCAGGCGCTATGGCGTGTTCTGTTTTAGTTCGAACTACGAACTGTATGCGGATATGAGCAGCAGGGTGATGTCGATTCTGGAGGAGTTGTCGCCACGCGTGGAGATATACAGTATTGATGAAGCCTTTTGTGATTTAACGGGCGTGCGAAACTGCAGGGATCTTACGGATTTTGGTCAGGAAATCAGAGCAACTATTTTGCAGAAAACACGTCTCACGGTTGGGGTCGGCATCGCTCAGACCAAAACCCTGGCCAAACTGGCGAACCATGCGGCCAAAAAGTGGCAGGAACAGACGGGCGGAGTCGTGGATCTCTCAAATATTGAACGCCAGCGTAAGCTGATGGCAGCACTCCCGGTTGATGAAGTCTGGGGCATCGGACGCCGTATCGGCAAAAAACTGGACGTTATGGGTATTAAAACGGTTCTCGACCTGGCGGATACCGATATTCGCTTCATTCGTAAACATTTCAGCGTCGTGCTTGAGCGAACCGTCCGGGAATTGCGCGGTGAGCCTTGTCTGGCGCTGGAAGAGTTTGCGCCGGATAAGCAGGAAATTATCTGCTCAAGATCGTTTGGTGAAAAACTCACGGATTACAACGCCATGAGAGAGGCCATTTGCACCTATGCTTCACGTGCTGCGGAAAAGCTGCGCAGAGAACACCAGTACTGCCGGTTTATTTCTACGTTTATCAAAACCAGTCCGTTTGCCCTGAATGAACCTTATTACGGTAACAGCGCATCGATAAAACTGCTGACGCCAACTCAGGATAGCCGGGACATTATTACAGCAGCCACGCGCAGCCTGGACGCCGTTTGGCGAGAGGGGCTACGTTATCAAAAAGCGGGCGTTATGCTGGGGGATTTTTTTAGCTCTGGCGTTGCACAGCTGAATCTTTTTGATAATAACGTCCCGCGGCGTAACAGCGATAAATTGATGGACCTACTGGATACTCTTAATGCTGAACAGGGGAAAGGAACGCTCTACTTTGCCGGGCAAGGGATACAGCAGCCGTGGGCGATGAAGCGAGACATGCTTTCACCACGTTATACAACGAGATACAGTGATTTGCTGCGGGTAAATTGATAGCCAAACAAGGCTTCCGCCCACCTTATTTATACCGGATCAATTATCCTTTCAATGACAGGACGTTGTAAAGTGCCAACGATTCCATAACCTTGGATACCTTTCCAGCGCGGCTAAATTAGCGCTCCTTTAATACTTCGATAAGATACAAAGTTGATATTCAAAAAGTTGGATTGTTGTGAACTCAGGAGTAGGATTATTTCTATCTGATAGAACCAGTTATCGAACTGGCTTATACGAGTTGTTTGTTTTTCACTTACGAAAAGGTGGTGCTGGTAATGAGTACATTCATCATTCTGATGTAGCCCCCTGAAACACCGGACAGTAGCTGTATCTCCAGATAAGAGATAGGCTTGAATATATGTCTAACACTAACGCCAATTTTGAGATGACCGGGATCCTGTTAGGGCAAGAAGTCCGTAAACGTAAAACTCCTCAGGAGAAGATCGCCATTATCCAGCAGACGATGGAGCCGGGTATGAATGTCTCCCATGTCGCCCGCCTGCATGGTATCCAGCCCAGCCTGCTGTTTAAGTGGAAGAAGCAATATCAGGAAGGCAGCCTCACCGCCGTTGCGGCTGGAGAGGAAGTCGTTCCTGCTTCTGAGCTTACTGCTGCTCTGAAGCAGGTCCGGGAGCTTCAGCGCCTTCTGGGCAAGAAGACGATGGAAGTTGAGATCCTGAAAGAAGCCGTGGAGTACGGTCAGTCGCGAAAATGGATAGCGCACGCGCCCTTGTTGCCAAAGGACGGGGAATAGCCATGGTCTGCCGGACCATGGGCGTGTCGCGTGCGCAACTGTCACTGCGGATTAACCGTTCTGCCGACTGGCAGGACAGGCGCTGTAACCGGCGTAATGAAGAAGCAGACGCAGAAATACTGTCGGCTATCCTCAACATTATCAGCGATATGCCGAGTTATGGTTATCGACGCGTGTGGGGCATCCTGCGCAAGCAACGTCGCACAGAGGGACAGCTACCTGTGAATGCCAAACGGCTTTACAGGATAATGCGTGAGCATAACCTGTTGTTGTTGCATCACAAACCAGAGCGACCGAAGCGTGAACATAAGGGCAAGATAGCGGTGGCAGAAAGCGATATGCGCTGGTGTTCAGATGGCTTCGAGTTCGGCTGCGACAACGGCGAAAAACTGCGGGTAACGTTCGCGCTGGACTGCTGCGACCGTGAGGCCATAGACTGGGCAGCAAGCACGGGAGGCTATGACAGTTCGACCGTGCAGGATGTGATGCTGAGGTCGGTGGAAAAGCGCTTCGGCGACAGGTTGCCCGACACAGCGGTGCAGTGGCTGACGGATAACGGTTCAGCGTATACCGCGTATGAAACGCGGAGGTTCGCGAGAGAGCTGAATCTGGAGCCCTGCACAACAGCGGTGAGCAGCCCGCAGAGTAATGGCATGGCCGAACGGTTCGTGAAAACGATGAAAGAAGACTATATCGCGTTCATGCCAAAACCGGATGTGAGAACAGCACTGCGAAACCTTGCAGTAGCGTTCACGCATTACAATGAAAACCACCCGCACAGCGCGCTGGGATATCACTCCCCGAGGGAATACCGGCGGCAGCGGACATCGTTAACTTAAGATACAAAAGCTGTTCGGAGATGGAGGGTCAAGATCA
>NZ_JAOWDG010000073.1:0-79471 GCF_030334745.1 Citrobacter sp. Cb080
TGATGTAGCCCCCTGAAACACCGGACAGTAGCTGTATCTCCAGATAAGAGATAGGCTTGAATATATGTCTAACACTAACGCCAATTTTGAGATGACCGGGATCCTGTTAGGGCAAGAAGTCCGTAAACGTAAAACTCCTCAGGAGAAGATCGCCATTATCCAGCAGACGATGGAGCCGGGTATGAATGTCTCCCATGTCGCCCGCCTGCATGGTATCCAGCCCAGCCTGCTGTTTAAGTGGAAGAAGCAATATCAGGAAGGCAGCCTCACCGCCGTTGCGGCTGGAGAGGAAGTCGTTCCTGCTTCTGAGCTTACTGCTGCTCTGAAGCAGGTCCGGGAGCTTCAGCGCCTTCTGGGCAAGAAGACGATGGAAGTTGAGATCCTGAAAGAAGCCGTGGAGTACGGTCAGTCGCGAAAATGGATAGCGCACGCGCCCTTGTTGCCAAAGGACGGGGAATAGCCATGGTCTGCCGGACCATGGGCGTGTCGCGTGCGCAACTGTCACTGCGGATTAACCGTTCTGCCGACTGGCAGGACAGGCGCTGTAACCGGCGTAATGAAGAAGCAGACGCAGAAATACTGTCGGCTATCCTCAACATTATCAGCGATATGCCGAGTTATGGTTATCGACGCGTGTGGGGCATCCTGCGCAAGCAACGTCGCACAGAGGGACAGCTACCTGTGAATGCCAAACGGCTTTACAGGATAATGCGTGAGCATAACCTGTTGTTGTTGCATCACAAACCAGAGCGACCGAAGCGTGAACATAAGGGCAAGATAGCGGTGGCAGAAAGCGATATGCGCTGGTGTTCAGATGGCTTCGAGTTCGGCTGCGACAACGGCGAAAAACTGCGGGTAACGTTCGCGCTGGACTGCTGCGACCGTGAGGCCATAGACTGGGCAGCAAGCACGGGAGGCTATGACAGTTCGACCGTGCAGGATGTGATGCTGAGGTCGGTGGAAAAGCGCTTCGGCGACAGGTTGCCCGACACAGCGGTGCAGTGGCTGACGGATAACGGTTCAGCGTATACCGCGTATGAAACGCGGAGGTTCGCGAGAGAGCTGAATCTGGAGCCCTGCACAACAGCGGTGAGCAGCCCGCAGAGTAATGGCATGGCCGAACGGTTCGTGAAAACGATGAAAGAAGACTATATCGCGTTCATGCCAAAACCGGATGTGAGAACAGCACTGCGAAACCTTGCAGTAGCGTTCACGCATTACAATGAAAACCACCCGCACAGCGCGCTGGGATATCACTCCCCGAGGGAATACCGGCGGCAGCGGACATCGTTAACTTAAGATACAAAAGCTGTTCGGAGATGGAGGGTCAAGATCAACGCCGTGCACCGGTGAGCAAAAGTACCTGGAGATAGGCCGATGCAATGGGATTATTGAGGCTACGTACGGCACTGAACCAGATTTTTAACTGTTCTTTTTGTAAGCAATCTCCCGCTTTACTCGCTGATACTGGAACCACTTTTCTCACGTTATGATCTTGTGCAATATCGCCATGGATTATTCCCTGATATTTTTTCTGGTAATTAGCCCATTTGATAAATGCACGCAACAGACGGTAGGCATGAGCAGTGACGGTAGGCCGATTTTGTCTCTCTGTACTTAGCCATGCGGCAATGTTCTCTGGTGTTAGTTCCGATAACGGTAGGTCGAGTAAGCTAGCCAATGGTCCAGCCGAGGTTGGGCCCCGGCCTCTTTTTTTACTTTCGCCTCCACGGCTGGACAAGTTAATGTGATCGGCAATGTATCGAGTAGAATATGGGCGTTTAGTTTTTGCGCTGATTCCGGCTCTCAATTCTTCAAGGTAATCTTCCCAAGCGCTTGTGAAGGTTACCTTCGTTTTACGAGATTCAGCCTGCTGTGATTCCGCTTCAGCAATTTTTTCTGCCTTAGCTATACGCGGATCTATCCCTGTATCGATTAATGTTTGCAGCCGCCTGGCTTCGGCCCTGGCATCATCAATTCTCCAATCGTTAATGTTGCCAATGGTCATGCGAAGGGTTTTTCCCGCATATACGCTTTGGAACACAAAAGCTTTTGTTCCGCGAGTTGCCCTACATGCCAGGGAAGTTACGTCCGCATCCCAAAGAAATGCCTGGGTTTTTCCTTCAGATAAAGCAAGTTTTCGAATGCGCTCGAAGGTGAGTTTTTGTCTTGGAAGTGCCATTTTGGGGCTCCAGATGAGAAATGTTACATCACCATAATGTAACGGCTAGTGTAAGTAAAATGGGGGAATAAACATCAACGCGTGTCAATTTTTATCAACAGGTGTTTTTCATAACACAATGTTTTATAATGAATTGCTTGTTTTAATAGTAGGTTTTTAAAGGGGTGAAAATATAATAACATCGCATTCGTAATGCGAAGGTCGTAGGTTCGACTCCTATTATCGCACCATTCAATCAAGCAGTTACAACTCCACATCTTCAATGTAATCCCCTTCTTTTTGTCTCGCGCACTGGTTTAGCACTCTATAGCTTCTCATTTCCTTTCCGCTCTTCGAACACGTCCATTGCAGCACCGCTCTGCGGTTTATAGAAAAGCTTGGTGCTAACCAGGGTTTGGGTACAGCCATGCTGCTTTTGTGTGAACGAATAAAGACTCCCCGAATAAACAGGGGAGCCTGGAAGCGTAACGCACGCGCAGGGCTATTTCTGCCGTGACTCAAGCCAGACCAGCGCCAGCGTGGAGAGCGTACACATCAGCAGAATGCCGACAAACCAAAACAGATACCACATCGTACAGTCCTCCCTAATAAAGTTCGTGGTTGTGGCGGCGGATGGTTTCTACGTTGATTCGTCCCAGCATCTTGTAATAACTCCACAAGGTATAAAGCAGAACTATCGGTAGGAAAATCAGCACGATAACCAGCATGATACTGAGCGTCGTCTGGCTGGAGGTACTGTCCCACACCGTCAGGCTAGAGAGTGGATACGCGCTGGATGGCATCACAAATGGAAACAGGGTGATTCCAGCGGTGAAGATCACACAGGTCTGGGTCAATGAAGCAAACAGAAATCCCCACACGGCCCGACGTTGCCCGCAGGCATAGATCGCGAGCATTGGAAAAATCATGCCCAACAGCGGAATAACCAACAATAGTGGTGAATTTTCAAAGTGCGCCATCCACGCGCCCGGTGCGGTCGTTACTGCCTTTAATAGCGGGTTGGACGGACCATTAGGATCCTGGCTAAGCAGCACATAGCCGTCGATCCCCGTCCACAGCCAGTACCCGGCTAACAGGAAGCAGAGCACCACTAACATCGCGCTGCGGCGGGTGGCAGACAGCGCGCGCAGGTGAAGAAGGCCGTCGGTTTTCAACTGGAGCCACACGCCCCCCTGCATAATGACCAACATCAGGCTTAATGCGCCGCACAGTAGGGCAAAAGGAGAGAGCAATTCCCAGAAAGTGCCCAGATATTGCACATGTAATTGTGGTGTGAACACAAAAGGCACCCCCAGGAACAGATTGCCGAAGGCGACGCCGAAGATAACCGGTGGCACCAGGCTGCCGATAACCAACCCGGTGTCCCACATGGCGCGCCAGCGTGCATTCGCTATTTTACCGCGATAATCAAAGGCCAATGGACGAAAGAAAAGGGCGCACAGCACCAGAATCATCGCCACATAAAACCCCGAAAATGCGGCAGCATAGACGCGCGGCCAGGCTGCGAATAATGCGCCGCCCGCCAGAATGAGCCACACCTGGTTACCTTCCCAGTGCGCCCCTACGCTATTGATTAACACCCGACGTTCATCATCGTTGCGCGCGATCAGCGGTAACAGGCAGCCGACCCCCATATCAAACCCGTCAGTGACCATAAAGGCCACCAGAATAATGCCAATCAGCAGCCACCAAATGAGCCGCAACGTTTCATAATCCAACATGATGCTCTCCTTTATTCCTGTGGTTGTGCCGGTTGTTGACGTTGCATCGCATCTGGACCAAGACGCGCGTATTTTTGCATCAGGTAGACTTCGGCAATTAAAAACAGGGTGTAAAGCGTGAGGATTAGCCCCATGGAGAAGGCCAGTTGGCCCGCGCTCAGCGCAGAGTGGGCGTACCAGGTCGGCAAAATATCCTGAATCGCCCACGGCTGGCGGCCAAACTCCGTCATAAACCAGCCTGCTTCAATGGCAATCCACGGTAGTGGCAGGCTCCACAGCGTTATGTGCAGTACCCAGCGATGCTGGTCGATACGCCAGCGTAAGGTCTGTATCAGCGCAATCGCCATCACCAGCAGCAGAAGGGAACCGCATCCAATCATGATGCGAAAGCTCCAGAACACGGGGGCAACTTGCGGAATAGCGCCGCGTTGTGCGGCCTGATATTGCGCTGGCGTGACATGGTTCATGTCAGGGGCGTAGTTTGCTAACAGGATGCCGTAACCCAGATCTTTTTCCACGGCGTGAAAAGCGTGCAGTAGCTGAGGCGTGCGGTTACCTTTGGCGATTTCCTGCATCAGCAACCATGCTTCCCGACCCCGCTGCAGGCGGGGTAGCGCGTCTGCCATCAGGTTCTTCAGCCCCGGAACTGGCGTATCTAAAGAGTGAGTCGCCAGGATACCCAGCAGGGCCGGTATCTTCACGGAAAAGGCGTTACGCTCTTGCTCCTGCTGCGGCCAGGCTATCACATGAAAGGGCGCAGGTGCCGGTTCGGTTTGCCATTCCCCTTCCATTGACGCCAGTTTTACCGGCTGGCGTTGGGCGACCTCATAGGCTGAGCTATCTCCCAGTTGCAGAGTGCCGAGGATAGCCAGTGTGCCAAAGACGGAACCTACCGCGAAGGAGCGCAGGGCGAACTCGCGAGCGCGACCACGCAGCAGATACCAGGCGCTGATGGACATCACAAACATGGCGCCTGTGACATAACCGGACATCACGGTATGCACAAATTTCACCTGGCTGATGGGGTTAAAAACCAGCTCGCTAAAGCTGCTCATCTCCATGCGCAGGGTATCAATATTAAAGTGAGCGCCCGTTGGATATTGCATCCAGCCGTTGGCGTTGAGGATCCACAGGGCCGAGATATTGGAGCCAAACGCTACCAGCCAGGTCACCAGTAAATGCTGGTACTTGTTTAAGCGCTGCCAGCCGAAGAAGAACAGCCCCACGAATGTGGATTCAAGAAAGAAAGCCATCAAGGCTTCCATCGCCAGCGGAGCACCGAAAATATCGCCCACATAGTTGGAATAGAGCGACCAGTTAGTCCCGAACTGAAACTCCATGGTCAGGCCGGTCGCCACACCGAGCGCAAAGTTAATACCGAATAACTTTCCCCAGAAACGCGTCATGTCGCGGTAGACTGTTTTGCCCGTCACCACGAACAGGGTTTCCATGATGGCCAGCAAAAAAATCAGCCCCAGCGTCAGGGGAACAAACAGAAAATGGTACAGCGCGGTCAGCGCAAACTGCCAGCGCGATAAGTCAATGACGTCCCACATGCGAACTCCATCAGGCATTAGAGAGTGAATAGATAAGGAAGAAAACGCCAGACCCGCAGCAGAAAAGTATGCGGGTCGGGAGAAGGGGATCAGGCTGGCGGGCCGGATGCCAGCCAGCTACAGACTTCATCCAGGCGCTGGAGCGAGTCGAGCAGATCCTCCGGAGCAGCCAGTACCAGTTCCGGTAATGGACAGATCTCATAACTCTCGAGCAGAAGCCCTTTCAGGGTATCCAGACAGCGCACATGCCAGACATGGCGCAGCGCCGTGGCGTCGATTTGGCTCTCGCCGTAGCCGATGGTGCGGATCTGGATGCGCCCTTCGCCACACAGGCGGGAGAGGAACTGGCGATCCGCATCGCTAACCGGGAGTTGGGTGAGGTTAATGCTATGAGGTTGCGTGGCCGGATCGCGCACGTGCGCCAGCAGTTCCTGAGCCAGCGTCAGGCCATTCATCAACCCATCGACGGGCGGAGGCAACAGGCTATCGTCTGGCAGCGTCGTGATTGTTGCTGCCTGCCACAGCGCCCGTGGCGCACTGCCTGCCTCCAGATGCTCCTCCCATTGACCCAAGTCATTCTGGCAACGCACCCGCCAGATTCCGCAGAAAATAGACTCCTGAATCTCGCTCGCCCTGCCGTCAGCCTGCTGGATACGCACGGAAACTTCGCCTTCGCCGAGCAGCGTATTCAAAAACGTGAGGTCGTCTGCGTTGAGCGTGGATAAATCCCATCCCAGCACGTCCTGTTTTGCGGGAATTTTCTGGCTTAGCTGGTGGCGCACGTCGGCTAACAATGCCATCACCGCCGGGCTGTGCGGACAGTTTTCCAGCCTCGCCATGCTGGGGCTGCTGTTGACCTGGCAGGTGAGGGGCAAGGGATTCATGCTGAAGCTGTCATCGCCCGGCTGGGTTCCCGGCCCCAGCAGATGAAAAAAGGTATCACTCATCTTGCAGGCTCCGGGGGATGCGTTCTTCAACGAGGGGGCGCATCAGGTTGAGCAGGTCGGCCCACGGGTGGATGCCGCTGAGAATGCCGCGCAGCTCGCCGTGGATAAATACCAGCGTGGCCGGGAAGCGGAATACGCCAAAACGATCGCCGATAGCCTCGCTGTGCTCGAGATCCGCCATAGCGATTTGCCAGTCAAACTGGGGAAACTCGCGGAGCAACTCGGCAATCATTACCGGGTTATCGCTGACTTCTGGCGTGCGGCGGGGATCGCTACTGAGCAGCACCACGACATCACGCACACGCGTTACCCAGTCATCCAGTTCAGATGCGGTCAGCGGTTGCCAGCCGCGCGCCAGCATGCGTTGCCATAGCGCAGAAAATGGTTTGTCATTCAACATGTTGCTTATCTCTCCAGCGTTACACGATACTGGCGAATACGCACGCCTTCATAGTTTTCCAGCGACAGGCATTCATAGTTCAGGCAACGCGTTTCATCGATTGTCTGTGGCGCGATGCCCCACGCGGCCAGTTGCCTTAGCGCGGCTTGTTCTGCCGCCGGGAGCTGAGCGCGCGCGATGTCGGTCAGGCTGCCGCCATAGTCGTCCAGCTGCACCGGCTGTAGTCCTACGAGGGCGATGTGGGCGGGCAGATGACCGCGAATCTCCGCCAGAGCAAGCACTTCGGAGAAGCTGTTCTGATGCAGACTCATTTTTTTGGCGCTGAGGTAACTGGGGACTTGTTCACCGGCGTAGGATTGCAAAGTGCCTGGCGTGAGTCCGTAGTCGATGGCGTCCAGCAGCAACAAATGGCTGGCCTGCTCAACGTAGCCCAGCAGATTCAGCCCTTGCGTGCCGCCGTCGACAATCTCTACCCATTCCGGCCAGTGATAGTGGGCGTACAGGCGTTCGGCAACGCGAATGCCAAATCCTTCATCTGCCCACAGCAGGTTGCCTAAGCCCATCACGATGACGTTAGGTTCGCTCATGACGCCTCCTTATCATGCTGGCGTTTGGCAAATTTGTGGCTACGATAGCCGTTGATCATGGTTGAGATGACGGTATCGTCAGACATGATGTCCTCGCGGATAGCCATATACACATGACCGATGATGAAGGCGGCGATGAACCACATCCCCAACCGATGCCAGCTGTGGATATCGAGAGAGTTACCGCCGGTCCAGTAGAAAAACTCCGTCACATAGCGGAAGGGGGTAAAAATGGCGTACTGGCTATGCTCGCTGTATAAGGCAAAACCGGTGAGGATCATAAAAACTGAGAGCAGGAAATAACCGAACATCGCCGCCTGCGCGACGGGGTTATGGCCGATATCTTCTCCCGGTTTTTTTTCCAGAAACAGATACCAGCGCACCACCGAAAAGGCACCCTGCCACCAACTGCGACGCCAGACCGGCACGACAAACAGCTCGCGTGAATAGCGATTGCCGACGAAGGCCCAGTAAATGCGACCCAGCAGTATCACCGTAAACACCATGGCTGCGGCGAAATGCACTAACCGGATGTCGCCCATGTAGAACAGGTAAGTGGCCTCGCCGTTGACCGACGGCAGTGGTCGGCCAATGAAGTATCCGGTTACCATCAAAACCAACATGCAGCCCACTGTCAGCCAGTGCCACAAGCGTACGGGCGCTTCAAACACATAGTGGCTGACGGCGGTATCACGCGCCTCCCCGATGCGTGGGGATATCTTTCCAGTCATCGTTCCGTTCCTTAACGCTTAGCGAACCTGGACTGCGATAAGTTCGCTGCCGTCGTCGCCGAGGACGTGGGTTGAACATGCCAGGCAGGGGTCGAAGCTGTGCAAGGTGCGCAGGATCTCCAGTGGTTGATCCGGTATCGCCATTTGGGTGCCCATCAACGCCGCCTCGTAGGCGCCAATTTGCCCCTTCGGATCGCGCGGGCTGGCATTCCAGGTGGTCGGCACCACGCACTGATACACGTCGATCTTCTGGTCGCGAATCGACGCCCAGTGACCGAGTGCTCCGCGCGGCGCCTCGGTAAAACCGATCCCACGGCACTGCTGCGGCCAGCTTGCAGGCTCCCATTTTTCGGTATTCGCCGTAGCCAGATTGCCGTTTTTCAGGTTGGTCATCAGCTTGTCGAAGAAATATTGCAGCTTGCTCACGGCCCACTGCGCCTCGTGCGCGCGGCACAAAATACGCCCCAGCGTCGACTGCATACCCGACAGCGGCAGTTTGAGTGCGGACATCATGCGATCGACGGATTCAATCGTGGCGGCATCCCCTTTGTGATAGGCAATCAGCGTACGCGCCAACGGTCCAACTTCCATGGCGTGTCCGCGCCAGCGCGGGGCTTTAATCCACGAGTAGCGTTCCTGTTCGTTGAGCTGCTGGATATCGGTATCGCTGCCTTTGACATCGCCGGGGTTGTACCAGGGTTCAGTAATCCCCTCGAACGGGTGACGACCTAATTGATCGTCCGGATAACGGTACCAGGCATGATCGACAAACTCCTGAATTTGCTGCTGATCGGCCAGATCCACCGGCATGACGTTGTTAAAATCACCGTTAATGACCGCGCCGCCAGGCATCAACAGGCTCTTCGCGCTGAAGTCGTTGGCAATATCCGGGAACGCGCCGTAGCTTAAGACGCACTTATCAGACAGCCCGGTGCCAATCTGGCTCCAGGGTTTGTTGAACTGGCCGATAGCCAGCGCGTCAGGAACCATGACGTTGTTGATGAAGTCGGCGGTGCGGGTGATGATCGACTGTACCAGGTTAAGGCGTTCCATATCGACCGCACCAACCGCGCCGCTCTGATCGATATTGATAGCGCATGGCATGCCGCCGACAATCCAGTTAGGATGCGGATTCTTGCCGCCAAACACCGTATGGATTTTGATAATCTCGCGCTGAAAATCGAGCGCTTCCAGATAATGGACAAAGCCCATCAGGTTAGCCTCTGGCGACAGTTTGTACTGCGGATGCCCCCAATAACCGTTGCGGAAAATCCCCAACTGACCGCCGTCGACAAATTTCTTCAGGCGGTTTTGTACGTCAAAGAAGTAGCCCGGGGAGGACATCGGCCAGGCTGAAAGGCTTTGTGCCAACTGTGATGTTGCGCGCGGGTCGGCTTTCAGGGCATTCAGAACGTCAATCCAGTCCATTCCGGCTAGCTGGTAAAAGTGGACCAGGTGGTCGTGGCACCACAGCGTCGCCAGCATAATGTTGCGAATGATGTTGGCGTTATCGGGCACCTTGATGCCAATGGCATCTTCAATGGCATAGACCGATGCGAGCGCATGTACGCCAGTGCACACCCCGCAAATTCGTTCGACAAACGCCCAGGCATCGCGCGGGTCGCGCCCTTGCAGAATAATTTCCAGTCCACGGAACATGGTGCCGCAGGACACCGCGTTGGTGATGATGTTCTGCTCATCAATGTTCACCTCACAACGCATATGGCCTTCAATGCGCGTAATGGGGTCGACAACCAGGCGCCGGCCGGCATTATTGACCGTATATCCCTGGGTTTGATACGAATTGCTCATGCCTGTTTATCCTCATTGTCTGGCGACTGTTGTCCGGCGTCGGCTAATTGCTGTTTGTGGCGGTTATGTTGATTGACGGCGCTGGCGACTGCGTGGACACCGACGCTGGCGGCCACCACGCCAAGCGCGGTGAGGCCCACGGTATCGGCGGTTGAATGCGTCCCCATCTGCGGGATATCGACCACGCGGCTGTAGAACGAACCGCGATCCCAGAAGCCGTTCTCTGAACATCCCAGACACCCATGACCGGACTGGATGGGGAAAGAAACGCCGCCATTCCAGCGGGTGGTGGAGCAGGCGTTATAAGTGGTAGGCCCTTTGCAGCCCATTTTGTACAGGCAATAGCCTTTTCGGGCAGCGTCATCGTCCCAACTCTCAACGAACTCCCCGGCGTCAAAGTGGGCGCGGCGGTAGCATTTGTCGTGAATACGCTGACCATAGAACATCAGCGGACGCCCCAAACGATCGAGTTCAGGCAGACGATCAAACGTCACCATATAGGTAATGATGGCGCTCATGACATCCGGAATCGGCGGGCAGCCGGGCACTTTCACGATTGGTTTATCGGTGATCACCTTATCGATCGGCGTTGCCTGGGTTGGATTAGGCCGGGCAGCCTGCACGCAGCCCCAGGAGGCACAGGTTCCCCAGGCAATAATCGCGCTGGCGCCTGCCGCGGCTCTTTTTGGCTTTTCAATAAACGGTCGCCCGCCGCTGATGCAGAACATTCCTTGTTCACCCAGCGGAGGATTGCCCTCGACGGCCAGAATGTATCGGCCGTGGTAGCGGCTCAGAATGTCTTCAAATACCTCTTCGGCCTGCGTTCCGGCGGCGGCCATCAGGGTGTCGTCGTAATCAAGAGAAATCAGGGAGAGGATGACGTCTTTGGCGAGTGGGTGAGAGGAGCGGATAAATGATTCAGTGCAACAGGTGCATTCCAGCCCGTGGATCCAGACGACCGGGATCCGGGGTTTGTTTTCCAGCGCCCAGGCTATTCTGGGCGTCATTGCGGCTCCCAGCCCAAGCGATGTTGCTGCGAGGCTGCAATATTTGAGAAAACTGCGTCGACTCACCCCTTTGCGGCGCATCGCCTGATAAAAGGTCTCCTCGTTATTCGTATTCATAACACGCGTTTCTTCCCCCGTTGAGTTCTGGCCACGTCGCCAGCGATAATCTAAAAAAGCCTATCCGATCAGCGGGGAGAAACAATGTAAAGTGTAGGGTTATGTCCTATTGCGATATTTTCGTGCCCGTTACCTGTTTTTCACTGTCCGGGAATAAAAAAACGCACAGGGGAGACCGCCCTGTGCGTCGGGTTTATTGCGGAAGAACTTAAACCCCAAGGCGATCGCGTAAGCTGTAATATGCCGCCCCCATGGCGGTAAACGGAATGCGCAGGCTGCGCCCCCCCGGGAACGGGTAGTGCGGCAGTTTGGCGAAAGCGTCAAAGCGCTCGGCATCCCCGCGCAGCAGTTCAGAAATCAGACGTCCTGCCAGGTGGGTACAGGTCACGCCGTGGCCGCTGTAGCCCTGCATATAGTAAATGTTGGTATCAAGACGGCCAAACTGCGGCATGCGAGATAGCGTTAACAGGAAATTACCGGTCCAGCGGTAATCAATTTTTACCCCCTGCAATTGCGGGAAGGTTTTCAGCAGTTTCGGCATTACCAGACGTTCAATATCGTCCGGATCGCGGGCGCCGTAGACCACGCCGCCGCCGTACAACAGGCGGTTATCACCGGTCAGACGGTAGTAATCCAGCAGATAGTTACAATCTTCCACGCAGTAGTTTTTAGGAATCAGCGAGCGCGCCATCTCCGCAGACAACGGTTCGGTGGTTAACACCTGTGTGCCGCATGGCATGCTGCTTTTTGCCAGCGCAGGCTCCAGTTTGTCGCCGAGGTAGGCGTTGCCCGCGACGATCACAAAGCGGGCCGTAACCTGACCTTTTTCGGTGCTGACCACCGCCGGGCTGGTGTGCTGGATACGGGTGACCGGCGACTGTTCGAAGACGCGCCCGCCGTTCAGACGAATGGCGTTAGCTTCGCCAATCGCCAGGTTCAGCGGATGAATATGACCACCGCTGTGGTCGAGCAGCGCGCCGACATAACGATCGCTGCTGACTTCGCGACGAATTTCGCTGCTGTCTAACAGTTCAAGCTGCGTGTTGCCGTAGCGTTCCCAGTTCGACTTCTGCTCCTCCAGCGTTTCCATCTGCTTGTGGTTCAGCGCCACAAACAGTCCGCCAGGGCGATAGTCGCATTCGATCTGATAACGCTTGATACGTTCGCGGATGATATTACCGCCTTCAAACATCATGCTGCCAAGCATTTTGGCGGCGTCCGGACCATAGGTGCGCTCGATGACGTCGATATCGCGACTGTAGGAGTTCACCAACTGACCGCCGTTACGTCCGCTGGCCCCGAAGCCGATACGCGCGGATTCCAGTAGCACTACGTCGTAACCCATCTCCGCTAAGTGCAGGGCGGAGGAGAGTCCGGTATATCCACCGCCCACGACGCAAACATCACAGCTAACCGACTCGCTAAGGGTGGGAAACGGTTCGTACTGATTGGCGCTTGCGGCGTAATAACTGCTGGTATGTTCAGTCATGATTAAGGCTCCAGGGAGATCCAAATGGTTTTCAGTTCGCTAAATTTTTCCAGCGCATGCAGGGACTTATCGCGCCCGTTGCCGCTTTGCTTATAACCGCCGAACGGCACAGTCATATCACCATCGTTGTAGTTATTAACGAAGACCGAACCGGCCTTCAGGCGACGGCTCATGCGGTGGGCGCGCGACAGATCGCGGGTCCAGACCGCGGCCCCCAGGCCGTAGTCACTGTCGTTGGCCAGCGCCAGGGCTTCGGCTTCGCTGCTAAAACGGGTGACGACCAGTACCGGGCCGAAGATCTCATCGCGGCTGACGTGGGCTTGCGGGGCTGTATCGACAAAAATAGTCGGGCCGATAGCCGCTGGGTGGACGTGGCTGCGACCATCCAGCGCCAGCGTGCCTTGTGCTTCACCGTCGCGAATAAAACCGTGCACGGTGTCGGCATGCGCGTTGTCGATAAGCGTGCCCATCGTGGTTTCCGGATCCAGCGGGTTGCCCGGCTGCCAGTTTTTCGCCTGCTCTTTCAGCAGGGCGATGAACTCGTCGGCAATACTCTCTTCCAGTAACAGACGCGTACCGGCGATACAGACCTGACCCTGGTTATAGAAGATGCCTGCTGCAGCATTGGCGGCGGCTTTCGGCAGATCCGGGCAGTCGGCAAAAACGATGTTGGCACTTTTACCACCGGCCTCCAGCCAGACGCGTTTCATATTGCTGTCGCCAGCGTCTTTGAGCAGTTGCTTGCCGGTGCGGGTCGAGCCGGTAAAGGTGATCACATCAACATCCGGATGCTGCGACAACGCCTGGCCCGCTTCGTGGCCATATCCGCTCACCACGCTGAGAACGCCATCTGGCAAACCTGCTTTTTTTGCCAACGCAGCAAGGCGAATGGCGGTCAGCGGTGATTTTTCTGAAGGTTTGAGGATCACGCTGTTGCCTGCAGCCAGTGCCGGGCCAAGTTTCCAGCAGGCCAGCAGCAGGGGAAAATTCCACGGCACGATGGCCGCAATGACGCCCACCGGCTCGCGCACAATCAGCGCCAGATCGCTCACCGAGGTGGTGGCCACTTCGCCATAGACTTTATCTATTGCTTCGGCGTACCAACGGATGGCGCGTGCCGCGCCTGGAATATCATCACGCAGGCTATGGCGAATCGGTTTACCGGTGTCGAGCGTTTCCAGTAGCGCCAGCTCCTCGTGATGCTGCTCCATTAAATCGGCGAACTTGTGCAGGACTGCCTTGCGCTCTGCGGGTGATGCTTGCGACCAGTCTCCGCGTTCAAACACGGTGCGGGCTGCGGTGACCGCGCGGTCTACATCCGCTTTTTTGCCGCGGGCGACTTTGGCGAGCGGGCGTTGTCCTGCCGGATCCTGCGTAATAAAGGTTTCGTTATCGGCGGCTGCGCAATATTCGCCGTTAATAAATAAACGGGTCTCCGGCGAATAATGGCTGGCTTTTTCACGCCAATATTTAAGATTCTGAAAGTTCATAGCTACTCCTTTTATATCAATAAGATAAAGTTCGTTGCTGATCTTTTCAGGCAAAATCAGGCTGCACGATGCCCCAGGGATGTACCCTGTTAATGCGCGTTATTTAAGAAGGCCTGAGAAACTCAGGCCGCTACTTATTAGAAAGTGGTAGGAGTGTGGGCACTGATGATGCGGCAGATCCCTGCCGAGGTGTTGCTGAAGCTGTGTGGTATACCGGTGTTAATGGCATAACTTTGCCCTGCAACAAGATGATACGTTTGACCGTTGATGGTCAGTATCACTTCACCTTCAAGTATTGTCCCAATCTCTTCACCCTGGTGTTTAATTCTCTCCCCGGTTGTCGTACCTGGCTGATAGGTTTCAAACATCATGGCCAGCGTACGATTCGGATTTCCGTTGTGTACCAGCTTCATGGATACTCCCTGACTCCCGATCTCAATCAAATCATCTTGATTGATAACCACCTGCGGTTCGTCAGGCTTTTCCGGTTCCGCGAAGAACTCGGAGAGCGACAGCCCATAAACTTTCAATAGCTTTTGCAGCGTACTGATGGCAGGACTGACTTTATCCTGCTCTATGGTGCTGATGGCGCTATGCGTTAACCCAGACAGTTCGGCGGCACGACGCTGTGAAAGACCCAATTGCTGGCGGATCTCTGACAAACGTTTACCCGGCGCCAGGCCGTCATCGCTCATAATTGCATTTCCTTAACTGTAGTGGTCAGAGTCGCTGTTTTTCAGCGAGGTGGTTCTGACAAGCGGTGATAAAACCTTCAAGTAACAAACGCGACAGGGCATATTCGCTACTGTTCCATTCCGGGTGCCACTGCACGCCAAGCGCGAAAGGATGGTCGTGAACGCTGGCTGCTTCCACTAATCCATCCTGCGAGCGTGCTTCCACGCGCAGTTGCGGGCCAAGGGTTTTTGCGCCCTGACCATGCAAGGAGTTAACCCAAAACGTGCTGCAACCTGGTATTAGCTGAGATAGCAATCCTCCCTGTTGAACCTGGACTTCATGAGATGGCGCATATTGCTGCTCCACCGGGAGTTCCGCATCTTCACGATGTTCCAGGAACTGTGAGTGATCGCACAGGCGACGATACAGAGTCCCGCCAGTGGCGACAACTAATTCCTGTAAGCCCCGGCAGATGGCGAAAATGGGAATGCGCCTTTCGAGCCCGGCGGTAATTAGCGCCATGCTCAGAAGATCACGCCCGGGATCGGCGTCAGACTCATCGCCATTTTCACCATAAAGGTGCGGCTGCACATTGCTTGGGCTTCCTGGCAGGAAGATACCATCCAGTTTCGGTAACAGCGCGTTCAGTAATTCGGGTTCCGCAAGCGCCTGGGGAATCGCTATCGGTAATCCACCGGCGTTTAATACTGCATTCAGGTACTTTTCTTGCAGAGTCTGGGTCTCGTGACCCTTAAGCCTGTTCCTACACATCACTACACCAATAACTGGCTTGTCAAATATATTGCCCATGATCGACCTCACGTTTTGGAATAAATTATTGCCAAACGGTTCCTTGTTATGCCATTCCGTTCATTATTTTCTCAATCTAGCAGTGGAATAACCTTCTAGCAAACTTAATTTAACATTTGACAAACAATTTGTTTGCATCCAGAGTCGAAGAGTGGACATTATATTTAACAGTCAAATCACAGAACAGCTTACAGGCCAACGGCGGTGAATCATGGAAACCAATATCGTAGAAGTTGAGAATTTTGTTCAGCATTCTGAAGAGAGACGAAGTAGCGCGTTTGCGCGTGAAGTTAAGCAGTATCTGGAGCGCTATCCCAACACGCAGTTCGTGGATGTGCTGTTAACCGACCTGAATGGTTGCTTTCGTGGTAAACGCATTCCCGTTGCAGGGTTACACAAGTTAGAGAAAGGCTGCTATTTCCCGGCATCCGTTTTCGCGATGGATATTCTTGGCAATGTGGTCGAAGAGGCGGGATTAGGGCAGGAGCTTGGCGAACCGGATCGGACCTGTGTCCCGGTGCCTGGCACGTTAACGCCTTCGGCCGCCGATCCGGAATGTATTGCGCAGATGATGCTGACGATGCTGGATGAAGATGGCGCTCCCTTTGACGTTGAGCCGCGGAACGTACTTAACCGACTCTGGCAGAAACTTCGCCAGCGCGGTCTGTTCCCCGTCGTAGCGGTAGAGCTGGAGTTCTATTTACTCGATCGTAAGCGCGATCCCGAAGGTTATCTGCAGCCGCCGTGCGCGCCGGGAACGGACGATCGGAATACGCAAAGTCAGGTTTACTCGGTTGATAACCTGAACCACTTTGCTGATGTGCTAAACGATATCGATGAACTGGCCCGTTTGCAGCTGATCCCGGCTGACGGCGCGGTGGCTGAAGCCTCCCCTGGGCAGTTTGAAATCAACCTCTACCATACCGATAACGTACTCGACGCCTGCGACGACGCGCTGGCGCTGAAACGGCTGGTACGGCTGGTGGCGGAGAAACATAAGATGCATGCCACGTTTATGGCAAAACCTTATGAGGAGCATGCCGGTAGCGGGATGCATATCCACATCAGCATTATGAATAATAAAGGCGAGAACGTGTTAGCCGATGCGAATGGCGATGATTCCGCGTTACTAAAGCGGGCGCTTGCCGGGATGATTGATCTGATGCCTGCGTCAATGGCGCTGTTGGCGCCGAATGTGAACTCTTATCGCCGCTTCCAGCCGGGGATGTATGTTCCGACCCAGGCTTCCTGGGGGCACAACAACCGTACGGTGGCGCTGCGCATTCCCTGCGGCGATCGTGATAACCATCGGGTTGAATATCGCGTGGCGGGGGCTGACGCCAACCCGTATCTGGTGATGTCGACCATTCTGGCGGGGATCCTGCATGGGCTGGATAACGAGCTGCCGTTGCAGGAAGAGGTGGAAGGCAACGGCCTGGAGCAGGAAGGGCTACCGTTCCCGATCCGCCAGAGCGATGCGCTGTGGGAGTTCATGCAAAATGACAGTCTGCGTGAGTTGCTCGGGGAGCGTTTTAGCCATGTGTATCACGCCTGTAAACACGATGAACTGATCCAGTTTGAACGCCTGATTACCGACACTGAAATTGAGTGGATGCTGAAAAACGCCTGACAGGAAAGTGGCCCGGCGGCGGAATGTTTGTCGGGCCTGTCGCATTGTTTAGTCATTGAAAAAAAGAAGTCGCATCATGCGGTCTGAGCGGAGCCAGCCCGTCAATATTGCAGGATCACCTGCCATTTCCCGGATGTCGCGTAATGGAGCGGCTTGCGACAACGGGTCTTCAGATAACCGACAGAGTTTGTGACGAGGAAATGTGATGATGCCAATGTTTAAAAACCCGCCCCGCGTGAGCATCCATGGCTCCCGCAGTAAGTACGGACCGCATCTGTGCCGTGCAACATTGACGCCTTTCTTTTGGCTTTCCACCCCGACACGACCCAGGTCTGCAGTACCCACGTTTCGAACGCAGATCTGGGCCCGTGGCGGGGAGGAAAGCTATGTCGACTAATTCTTCTGTGGATCTCGCGGCCCTGCCGGGCAAAGCACAACTGCGTAAATCCCTCAAGCTGTGGCAGGTGGTGGTGATGGGGCTGGCCTATCTCACACCGATGACGGTATTTGACACCTTTGGTATTGTTTCGGGTATCAGCAATGGCCATGTTCCGGCCTCCTATCTGCTGGCCCTGGCGGGCGTGCTGTTTACCGCCATCAGTTACGGAAAGCTGGTACGCCAGTTTCCACAAGCCGGTTCTGCCTACACCTATGCGCAAAAAGCAATCAACCCGCATGTGGGGTTTATGGTCGGCTGGTCGTCACTGCTTGATTACCTGTTCCTGCCGATGATTAACGTCCTGCTGGCGAAAATTTACCTTTCCGCGCTGTTCCCGGGCGTTGCGCCATGGATTTGGGTAGTGATGTTTGTAGCGATCCTCACCGCGGCCAATTTGAAAAGCGTAAATCTGGTGGCGAACTTCAATGCGCTGTTTGTACTGGTGCAGGTCGCGATAATCGTGGTGTTCATTGTTCTCGTGGTGCAGGGGCTGCACAAAGGCGAAGGGGTTGGGACCGTCTGGTCGCTGCAACCGTTTATCAGCCAGAATGCGCATTTGATCCCGATTATCACCGGGGCGACCATCGTCTGCTTCTCGTTTCTCGGTTTTGATGCAGTAACTACGCTCTCTGAAGAGACACCGGATGCCGCGCGTACCATTCCAAAAGCTATTTTCCTTACCGCGCTTTACGGCGGACTGATCTTCATTGCTGCCTCGTTCTTTATGCAGCTATTTTTTCCAGATATTAGCCGATTTAAAGACCCGGACGCGGCGCTGCCGGAGATTGCGCTGTACGTCGGCGGCAAACTGTTCCAGTCTATTTTCTTGTGTACGACCTTTGTGAATACGCTGGCGTCAGGTCTGGCGTCCCATGCCAGCGTTTCGCGTCTGCTGTACGTGATGGGCCGCGATAACGTCTTCCCGGAGAAGTACTTCGGCTATGTCCATCCGAAATGGCGTACACCCGCGCTGAACGTCATTATGGTCGGGATTGTGGCACTCTCGGCCCTGTTTTTTGACCTGGTAACCGCCACGGCGTTGATTAACTTTGGCGCACTGGTGGCCTTTACGTTCGTTAATTTGTCCGTGTTTAACCACTTCTGGCGTCGTGAAGGACGTAAGCATACCTGGCAGGAAAAGTTGCACTACCTGGTATTGCCAATGGTCGGCGCCGCCACCGTTGCCGTACTGTGGGTGAACCTGGAGGTGACATCGCTGACGCTGGGACTGGTATGGGCTGGCGTGGGGGTGGTGTATCTCGCCTACCTGACCGGACGTTTCCGTAATCCGCCGCCGCAGTTTGACGCCGCGAAATCTGAGCAAGCCTGGGAGTGATAGAAACTTCAGGTATTAACAACAGGGCACGCCGTCAGGGGCAACCCCCTTCAGACGTCCGGTGATGGCGTGTCCTGCGGTATTTATTAATGTCGTGAAATGCGTGGGCTATAGTAAAGATGGCCGTTATTTCTCATCATTAATAACCGTGAGCGGGGGATGTGAATGAAGAAGATACTGATGCTGGTCGGCGATTATGTCGAAGATTATGAAACGATGGTGCCTTTTCAGGCGTTGCAGATGCTGGGCCATCGTGTTGATGCCGTCTGTCCGGATAAAAGTCAGGGGGACTACGTTCAAACCGCTATTCATGATTTTGATGGAGCGCAGACCTACAGTGAAAAACCGGGTCATCGTTTTACGCTGAATGCGAATTTTGCCGAGGCGCGGGCCACCGATTACGACGCGCTGCTGATCCCCGGTGGACGTGCTCCGGAATATCTCCGGCTGAATCCGGATGTTATTAAGCTGGTGCAAGATTTCAACGCTGCCGGTAAGCCTATCGCCGCGGTCTGTCATGGACCTCAGCTGTTAGCGGCGGCGGGGGTGTTAGAAAACCGGACCTGTAGCGCCTATCCGGCCTGTGCGCCAGAAGTTCGTCTGAGCGGCGGGCATTACGCAGATATCGGCATTGATCAAGCCCACGTGGATGGCAATCTGATTACCGCGCCTGCATGGCCCGCGCATCCGCAATGGCTGGCTAAATTTGTTGAAGTATTAATGAAGTAAGCAATGAAAAAAGTCGGTATAACCTGTCTGGTTATACCGACTGGACATATTACCTCTGTATGAGTGCGAACACGCCCCAGCCAATGTACTCCCGGGTGAAGGCTACGTGGCGTGCTGGTGAACTCCTCAGTTGCTCTCTGACTTCCGGGGCAAATTCATCGTCCGGATTTGCCTCCAGCCACCGGCGCATCGTCAGCCATTTGGCCGCCTCGTATCTGTCCCAACCCTCCTGGTCAGCCAGTACCATTTCAACCACGTCATAACCGAGCAGGTCGAAAGATGAAACGAGCTCTGGCAGAGAAAGAAAATCGGTCACTGAAGTCGCGCCGCAAGCCTGGGCGATGCTCTCCGTTGCAGGCGTCTGACGCCAGTAAGGTTCGCCGATGAGCATAATTCCGCCTGGTTTGAGACTTTGTTCCAGTTGTCTGACCGTTCCAGCGACGCCGCCGGCAATCCAGGTCGCACCAACGCAAGCGGCAATATCGAATTTTTCTTCGGCGATATAACCTGTTGCATCGGCATGAATAAAACGCACGTGCTCATTGACACCCAACTCTTTGGCCCGCAGGGTGGCTTGCTCACTGAACAGCCGGCTCATATCAATACCAACGCCGGAAATACCGTGATCGCGTGCCCAGGTGCACAACATCTCACCCGAACCGCTGCCGAGGTCCAGAATGCGTGTTCCCGGTGCCATCCGTAAAACCTGGCCTAACGTGGCGTATTTCTGTGCGGTGAACGGATTATGAATGCGATGTGCGCTTTCGCTGATGGTAAAAATCTTCGGGATATCCATCTCTCTCTCTCCTTTAGCGATTATCAAGTTGGGCGCGAACGTTGTTCAGGCCGGTCGTATTAATACGGTAGGGCTGCCCATTGACGGATTTGATCAGTTTTTTGGTTTTGAGTTTTTTGAAGACGGCGAGCGTGCAGTCGCAGAGCAGCAACCCTTCACGGCTATAGCATTCGACGGAAGTGACGCGGCCAGAGGCATCGCGGACGTGAGCAATACGGCCACCTTTGGCGAGAACGTGTAAGGTACGTTGTTCCTGACGGGATAAATTCATACTGGAAAACCTGTTTAATCATCATGTGCAAAACGTGCAAACACACAGCGGTGTCCGCATTCGAATTCGGCGCATTGATAACCAGTCCGGCCTGAAAAGGTCGGGAAGCTGATTATCAGATGATTACATTCTCCAGCATCAAAGCCTCGGGTTGAGTTGAAAGGTATTTACATGCTGAATAATACCTGCAAGAAACAGTAGGGGAACCTCCTTGTAGTGGAAGTGTGATCTGTAACGAAAAATTGTATTTCTTTTATTTAATGACTTTTTAATTCTCGTTATGTAAATCGCATTTATTCATTAAATTAATTTAATGTTTCAGCGTCGCCAGAAACGCTATCGGTAGCCATACAGCATTGCTATTCTTTTTTTATCACCTCATTGATTAGTATGATTTACTCTTTTTGCTGGTTAATTTTGTTCTTTGATAAATGCTCCTTTATCATAATTGTGGTTTTAAATGAAATTTGCAATTTAATGTTTTTAAGAATTTTCTTAACGTGGCTAAGTGTGTATACTCGGTCCTGCAAGAAGCGCTTCTGTTATCATTAAAACTATAAGTATGTCCTTAACACCCGTATTACCTCTGCCCTGAATCTCTTCTCGGGGGAGAGGTTTTTTTTTGCCTGCATATTATTTAGCTTATCGTCATAAATAGAATTTTTAATATTATCGTTATTGATGTTAAACATTATTGATTACGACGATTTAGCTCTACTGACCCCTACGGCAATATTGAAATAGTATCAGCATGAATCTATTTCATAGTGAATAGTATAATTCTGGCTATGTTTATGTGGGTATTATATAGCTTTCCTTATAACTGCCTTTTTTTCAGCGCGATAGAAGTTTTTTGCTTTTGAGGTAATTGTGATTTTGTTCACGGATTTTAGTGCGCGAAGTGGCTATTTGTAGAGAGGTGCAAACGGTTGCATGTTGCTGATACAGTATTCGTTCATTAAAAAAATATAGCGATGGTATGTCTTATGCCAGTACAGAGTACAGGAATCTAAATGATTTCTATTACCTCATAGGTATAGGGATGCCGGTTATGACTTCTGTTAGCTTAACACCATGGGAAATAGCAGTAAAAACAGACAGGGAATATGATTTTATCAATCAGAAAGGAGTTTTTTAATCGCAGGTATAATCACTAACCTTTTTATCTTCCTTTATATAAATCGTTGTCGTAATGCCCATAAAATCAGCGTTCTGGGATGAGCGCTGATTTTATTTGGTTCTCAGATTACTTACCCCACGCTGCATGCAGAACACCTCTCGCAGTACCTCATAAATGATACATTAAAGGATCTCCTGGAATGGATATTGTTGAACGCTTTATTAACTACACGAAAATCAATACCACAACATCAAGGGAAAACGGCGCTAATGGGATAATGCCTTCTTCTCCTGGTCAAATGGAACTGGCAAAACTGCTTGCAGCAGAACTTGAAGCATTAGGAATGGAAAACATTGAGGTCAGGGATACCGCTATAGTGACGGCAACCTTACCTGCAAATACTGATGACACGATCCCGGTGGTCTCTTTTTTTGGTCATCTGGATACCAGTGCGGAACAGACGGCAGACACCAAAGCACAGCGTCTGCATTATCACGGCGGGGATTTATGCCTGAACAAAGAGCTGAATATTTACCTGCGCGAAAGTGAATTTCCGGAACTGAAAAATTATATCGGTGATGACCTGCTGGTGACCGACGGGACCAGTCTGTTGGGCGCTGATGATAAAGCAGCCATCGCCGCGATTATGAATGCTCTTGAGTATCTGGTCGCACACCCGGAAATTAAACACGGGCCGGTAAAAGTGGGTTTTGTCCCGGATGAGGAACAGGGCTTGCGTGGCGCAAAAGCGTTTGATGTTGCCGCGTTTGGTGCTGATTTTGGCTATACCCTGGATTGCTGCGGTATCGGTGAGTTTGTTTACGAGAACTGGAATGCGGGCGATGCGGAAATCATCTTTACCGGCCAGTCCGCACACCCGATGTCGGCCAAAGGTAAGTTAAAGAATTCGCTGCTGATGGCGCATAAGTTTATTGCCATGCTCCCAGGGGGAGAAGCGCCTGAATATACGGAAGGGCGCGAAGGGTATTACTGGGTAAAACAGCTACAGGGTAACAGTGCACGCACGGTACTTAAGCTGGATATCCGCGATTTCAGTGAAGAAGGTTATAAGGCGCGTATGGCGTTTATTCGCCAGCTTGCCGTCAGCACCTGTGCCCTGTGGGGGGAAAACAGCGTGGTCTGTCATTTAGCCGATCGCTACGCGAATGTGTTGAACAGTTTGCAGGGGGATGCTCACTACCCGATTGATATTGCATTCCGCGCGTATCAGAAATGCGGCATAACGCCCGCACCTGTCGCCATGCGTGGCGGGTATGATGGCGCGGTACTGTCGCAGAAAGGATTGCCGTGCCCGAATATTTTTACCGGTGCTCATAACTTCCATTCAATTTATGAGTATCTGCCGGTGCGTTCTCTGCGGGCTGCCAGTGATGTGGTGGTGGCGGTGATTGAGGAAACTTATACTGAGTTCGCGCAGCGGAGAGCTCAGTCATGATTCAGGTGTTAATCGCACTTCTGGTGATCGTGGTGGTCGCGCGTCTGATTCTGAAAGGTTACCGTGCTGAACCGGTGCTCTTCATTGCGGGCTTAGTCTTGATGATTTGCACCGCGTTAACCGGATGGGGTTCCGTATTACCGAAGGGGGTTGCCAGTACGGGAATTTCCTTTCTCGATCCTTTCGAGGTAATGCGCGATCTCTTCAGCACGCGCGCCGCCGATCTCGGCCTGATGATCATGGCGTTAATGGGATTTGCGCATTACATGGATCATATCGGCGCAAATGAGGCGGTCGTGCGGGTAGTAACGAAACCCTTACGGGCGCTGCGTTCACCCTATGTGCTCCTCTTTTTCTCCTACCTGCTCGCCAGCCTCCTGCAGTTGGCCATTCCTTCTGCAACCGGGCTTGCCGTGTTGCTGATGGGGACGATGTTCCCCATTATGCTGGGGTTAGGGCTCTCAGCGGCCTCGGCTGCCGGGGTCATTGCTACTTCGCTTGGCGTGGCTTACACCCCGACGGCAATCGATGCTATCAGGGGCTCTAAAGCAGTGAATATGGATGTAGTGGAATATGTTGTTTACCACCAGGGACCCGCCGCGCTGGCAACGGTTCTGGTTGTCGGCGTGTGCCATTTTTTCTGGCAGCGGCATTGCGACCGTAAAGCAGGGACGTTACCGCGGGAAATCGGTAGCGCAGAAGTGACTGATTCAGGAAAATCCCCGGCTTTTTACGCGCTGCTCCCCATGCTTCCGATACTGATGGCAGTAGGATCATCCGAAATGTTCGTCAGGGGTATCAACCTGAATATTATCACCATTGTCCTCATTTCAATGACCATCTGTATGCTGATTGAATGGCTGCGGGTGCGTGATTTAAAGTCGGTATGCGAAGGTTTCAGCCATTTCCTGAAAGGAATGGGCACTGCGTTTACCGGTGTGGTTGGACTGTTGGTTGCGGCAGGGGTTTTTGCTCACGGAATTAAAGTCATCGGTGCGATCGATCAGCTCATTCTGATGGCCGAACACGTGGGATTACCGCCGTTTGCCATGGCGGTAGTATTTGCGCTGGTGACGCTGGCCGCGGCTATCATTATGGGGTCGGGGAATGCGCCATTCCTCGCCTTCGTTGAGCTCATCCCGCAAATTGCCGCCAGTATGGGCGCTAACGCCGTTGCCATGATCCTGCCGATGCAGCAGGCATCGCATATGGGACGGGTAATTTCACCGGTATCCGGCGTCGTGATTGCCGTTTCCAGCGGAGCGAAAATAACCCCATTCGATGTGGTGAAGCGTACCGCCGTACCGCTGATTGTGGGGTTCGTTACTCACACCCTGATCATCGGTATTTTCTATTAACCGTTCCAGCGACAAGCCAACTTCCGGTTCATTAAATCCGGATGTTGGCTTTTTGAATTAGGCGAAATTTAAAAGCGTTAATATTACTGATACCTGTATAAAAAAGCCTGGCCTGCTGCTGTGAGGCTGTCTGTTGCTCAGCGGAGGATAAAATGCGATTCCATTAGGATGTTTAATGGCTGTTTAACGTTGGAATGGGTGTTTGTCTGGGGTGTCTGGTCAAAACTATTAGGACACTTCTTCTAATCAGCAATTTTTGAAGTTTTATGATGATCATATTTTTAACAGTAGGTGGAATTGATAACCTGTGAGTATTATTAGTTTTTATCTTTATCGTATAATTCTTATTATTTATCGCTGAGCCATCCGGGCATCAATGATTAATAAGAGTGATGTGTTAAGTTTGCAATTTTATTACATAGGGATAAATTAATCTGGATCATATTTTGATGTTTTTAGTTGTAGTATTTTTTAAAATGAAATAATGCAAGGTTTACATGTAATAATGATTTATTTGGGCAGGTTTAAGTGGTAAGGGATTCAGGAAAAGTTAGTACGTTACGACACCATTATCAGGATGACCTGGAAGCGTTTACCTGGAGTGCATTGGTAGCAATTGGTATCGCAATACGGGACCGTAAGATTCATTCTAAAATGTCAGAGCATCTTTTTATTATGCAATGGCTGGCCATCGCTAAAAAAAGAAAGCTCTTCTCAAGGAACGTAATCAATGAACTTCAATGGCTAATTGATGAAGGCAAGAAAAAAAGCCTCAATGCACAACTTAAATTTAAAATAGAATATCTATACTCGACTTCGAGTGGCGATGTATCGATGCAAAACGACTATTTTAAGTTTACTCATACGATTGAGGTGTTGAGAAATAATGGCTGGGAAAGCTTTCTGCTTACGCCAGAGAAATGGCGAGATCTGCATGAAAAGATTAAGGTAAGAGAAGGTAATTTTATTTTTATGGATGACACTCGGCTGCAGGCGTGTTTTGGCGTGCAGGGTGAGATTGTCAAACCCTTCTGTATCCGGGTATATGGCGATGTTGAGTTTGCAAAGTTAACGTTCATTAAACATAACCTTCCGGCTGAATTTGTAAAACACGTTTCAAATGAGTTTTATCACTTCCATTTTCTTCTGGTAAGTAATGCTTAACTGACAATGTGGACAATGTGCTGTTAATGCAAAGAATAGATTGATCGACTTGTAAATTTATCGGATAGAAACCACGCGCCAAGGACAGCGAATGTTTACTCGAAAGTTAGTGATTGCCAACGAATGGATAAGGTTGTCTGATATTCCAGACAGTGTGTCCATTTCTTTTCGGGGCGTTCTCGAGATAACTGAAAGTACAGGTGTGCCAGACGCCAGCACGCCGTTGTTACGTTTAGAAAATGAAATGGCACCGATCACCGTCGATTCGTTGTCCTGGGTGCGGGTGCCTGTCGATAGTCAGAAAGACATTACCGTTTATATCCATAAATAATATTAATGTTGAATAGTTTTGGCCTTATTTTTGCCAATGTTAGAGGGCTGCTGTTTATCGCAGTATGTCCCCCTGAGTAATTAATTTATTATGTGAGAATGAATGCGGAAACTTTCTAATAATTAACCATTTTACAGGTTAAGGTATTGCGTGATGTGTCGATAACAATTAAGTCGTAGAGGATTTTTATTGTTATGGAGATGTTTAAATGTTAAAGAATATGAGAATTAAAACCAGCCTGTTATTATTACTGTTGTTATTTACCTTCATGCAGTTCTTTTCCAATGGATTTGAGTTAGTTGATCTCAAAGGAAATCAAAAAAATACGTTATTACTACATAACATCATTAAGGAGCAGGATACCCTGCATAAGGTCGTTGAGGCTGTTTATAAAGTCAGAAGCGTTCGTGATAATATTCAACAACATAATGCGACCGATGCCCGACAGACAGTGAATCAAATGCAAGAGCAGATGGCGTATGCCAGAAAACAGTTCGATATTTTCTGGGGTATTCCTGGATTGACGGCTGACGATCCGCAAATCGGTAAAGTCATCAGAACGGCTTTTGAGCAACAAATGAATGCTGAGCAAAAGTCTATTGATACATTAAATCAGACGCTTTCCAGCAACAGTATTATTAATGCACAAGAAAATGCTAATGCGGAACTGCTCGCGGCTCGCAAAAATTTCGATAACGAAGTGACGAATTATTACAAATCAACAATGCTGATTGGTGAGAAGATCGTTGCACAAACACACGTTCAGTTTAATACCTCGATCCTGAAAGTATCCGTGATCCTGGTCATTACGGTACTTATCTTCTTTATCTGTAATTTCTGGTTGAACCGGACCATCATTCAGCCTTTAAAAATCGTTTCTGAGCATTTTGCGCGGATTGGTAAAGGCGATCTCAGCCATCCTGTTAAGGTGTCGGGTAACAATGAAATCGGCGTACTGTGCTTAAATTTGCATAATATGCAAAAAGGCCTGCGGGAGACTGTCAGCACTATTCGCGATGGCGTTGAGTCTATTAATATCGGTATGCAGGAAATTGCTTCCGGTAATTCCGATTTATCAACCAGAACGGAACAGCAGGCTGCGGCAGTCGTTGAAACGGCGGCCAGTATGGAGCAGATTTCAGTCACAACAAAAAATAATACTGATAAGTCACATCAGGCATCCGTCATGACCAGCGAAAGCACGGAAATGGCATTGCGTGGCGAGCGTTTAATGAGTGATATGGTTGAGAAAATTCACCTGATCAGCCGTAATGCGCAAGGCGTGAACGAAATATCCAATGTTATTGATAGTATTGCTTTTCAAACCAATATCCTGGCATTAAACGCGGCGGTGGAAGCCGCACGCGCTGGTGAGTCCGGGCGTGGGTTTGCCGTTGTGGCGAGTGAAGTTCGAACGCTTGCTCAGCGCAGCGCCTCCTCGGCGAAAGAAATCAGTGAATTGGTTGCCAAAGCGGCAATTAGCGTTAAGGAAGGGGTAGAGATTGCCGAAAACAGTGGCGCCATGATGGCGGATATTGCGAAGGCAATACGCAACATTAATGTCTTAATGGAAGATATCTCCGGAGCCTCGGGGGAACAGAGTCGCGGCATCGAACAGATCCGGGTTGCGGTAACGCAAATGGAGCAAGTGACTCAGCAAAACGCCTCGCTGGTTGAGGAGATAGCCGCCACGACAGGCAGTGTGGAAGAGCAGTCGGCAATGCTATCCCAGGCTGTGGCGGTGTTCCAGGTGGAGGAAAACCAGCCTTCAGCATAATAAATAGAGTACAAACTCGGCGGGTATCGAGGTGCGTTTGACGTGCCCGTTTATGACAGTGAGAAAGGTTGAGCTGCACACGGCTCACAGACCGCAGTTCATCAGGTGTCAATGTTGCCTGATGAGCTGCGTGAGAAAAATATCGGGAATGACGTTCTCCAACGCGATTTGAAATCGCATACGTCATGTTGATAATAATTCTCATTATTATTGTTGTGTTGTACAGGTAATGGTAATGTTGCTTCAGTTATCAACCGTTAATCCCATTTCCTGTGCAGAAGACAGCATGAACAACACCACCGCCCTGAATACGTCCAGACGCGTAGCCCGCACCTTCTCCGTCAGCGAGTTTATGGATTTTGGTGAGCGTTACGGGATCGATTACCGCTTTCCCCTGCTGGCGCAAAAGCCGGATTTGTCGTCTTGCAGCCCCGTTCTGCAGGGGGAGGTTGAGGAGATGACGCTCCCCTGCGGGATGTGTGTCACGCACTCTGATGTGCAGGTGCTACAACCCTACGAAACCACCTCCCGCCACAGCAGTCCTCTGTATATGCTGGTGGTTCTGGAAGGCTGCGTCATCCTGACGCTCAACGGGCAGGAGCATGTGGTGCGTTCCGGGATGGCGTTTAGCTCACGCCTGAGCGAGCATCAGACGATGCGTGCCCGCCATCATGCTGACTGCAAACTGCGCACGTTATCGCTCGGTCTGTATCCCGACGGCGCGTGGCGCACGGGGTTGCTCGAATCGTTGATGCGTGAGTGGGAAAGATGCGAAACGCCGACGCTTATCTGGCAGGTGCCGGGGTTTTTACTCAGCGGCCTGCAGTATGCGCAGCGGAGCACGATCGGCCATGTTTCTCGCCAACTGATGCTGGAAGGGCTGATATTACAACTGTTCGGCCATGGCCTCAGCGTGTGTCAGGTTGAGAGTGGCAAGCGGCTTGCGGCAAGCGGTGAACAGCAGCGGCTGGAGGTCGTTCGTCGTCTTCTGGAGCAGAGTCCCGAGAATGACTACACCCTCAATGCCCTGGCCCAACGCGCGGCGATGAGCCCCAGCAGCCTGCGCAGCAAGTTCCGTGCGGCCTATGGCTGTTCCGTCTTTGACTACCTGCGTGATTGCCGTCTTGAACGCGCGCGCGGCTATTTACTGGAAGGATACAGCGTACAGCAGGCGGCCTGGATGTCGGGTTATCAACATGCTACCAACTTCTCTACCGCATTTCGGCGTCGTTACGGCTTTTCGCCTGGCGATGTGCTCAAACTTTGCTAATCCATTTTTACGTTTTTCGCACGTGCCTTCCCGACAATTTGGCACTGCGCATAGGCAACCTGGCATCCTGCATAGCTATCTCCGTTAGCAAAAAGGTAATAATTCTCACTTACAATTAGACATGCCTTTGGAGATATTCATGTTCGCGAAGACTCGGTTGGCGCTATTGGTGGGATGGGTGACCGGTAGCGTGGCTTTTCCACTGCTGGCGCAGGAAACAACAAAAAACGATACGGTGGTTGTCACCTCGCAAATGCAAAGCGGGGCCACGAAGCTCGCCACGCCGGATCTTGAAACGCCTCAGTCGGTATCGATCATTACCCGTGAACAGTTTGAAGAGCAGGGCGCAACCAGCGTGCGCCAGGCCGTAAGCTATACGCCGGGGGTGTACAGCAATCAGATTGGTGCCTCCAACCGCTTTGACTATATTGTGCTGCGTGGTTTCTCGGATGGTAGCCTGGACAACGTCTATCTCGATGGCCTGAAGATGATGGGGGACACCAACTCACACAGCTCGCTGGTGGTCGATCCGTGGTTCCTCGAAGATATCGAAGTGGTACGCGGCCCGGCTTCCGTACTGTATGGCCGTTCTTCTCCGGGCGGTATTGTCGCGCTGACATCACGTAAGCCGTCGTTTGATGCCGGCGGAGAAGTGAAACTGTTTGCTGGCAACAATAACCAGCGCGGCGCGGCGTTTGACGTCACTGGGGCGCTGGATGATAACGATCGCGTGGCGGCACGACTGAGTGGAATGACGCGTTACGCGGACTCGCAGTTTGGCCCATTGAAGGAAGAACGTTATGCGCTGATGCCCAGCCTGACCTGGCGCATCACCGACCAGACGCGTCTGGATCTGATGGCTTATCTGCACCGTGACCCGGAAGGCGGAAGCCACTCCGGTCTGCCGTATGACGGCACCGTGGTTCCACATTACGGGCAAAAGATCTCCAACACCTTTTACGAAGGCGAGGATGATTACGACAAATACGATCGCCGTGAAAACATGGTGGGCTACAACGTTGAGCACCTGTTTGATAACGGCTGGTCGGTGCGGCAAAAACTGCGCTACCTGCATACCGACGTTGAGCTGAATCAGGTGTATGCGGCGGGCTGGCTGAATGAAACCGAGCTTAACCGCGGCTACTCCGGCTCCGATGAAAAAATGTCAGCGATTACGCTGGATAACCAACTCGACGGCAGCTTTGATACCTGGCAGGTCAACCACCGTGTGCTGGTGGGGATCGACTATCAGGATCGCAGCAACAATACCACCGGTTACTACGGTGCATTCCCGCCGATTGACGCCTTTAACCCGGTATACGGCGCGCAGCCTGATTACATCAACATGTATGCGCGTGAGAAGCACAAGCTGCGCCAGACAGGCTACTATTTGCAGGATCAGATGTCATGGGATCGCTGGCGTATTACGCTCGGCGGTCGCTACGATCAGGTCAGCGTTTCTAACATTGATAAGATCAACGATACCCGCAGCGATCTGGACAAAAACAACTTCAGCACCCGTGCTGCGCTGCTCTATTTGTTCGATAACGGCTTTGCGCCGTATGTGAGTTATTCCACCGCCTTTACGCCAACCAGCTTTGCCGATGAGAACGGCAATTTGCTGGATCCGATGAAAGGCAAGCAGTGGGAAGCCGGGCTGAAATATGAGCCGGAAGGACTCAACAGTCAGTTCAGCGCGTCGGTATTCCGTATCAATCAGACGAATATCGCCACCAAAGAAGAGCCGACCGATCCGTACCGCTCGATTGGGGAAATTGAGTCTGAAGGGGTGGAGCTGGAGGCCATTAGCCAATTGACGGAGAGCTTCCGTCTGCAGGCGGCGTATACCTATACCGACATTCGCTATAAGAAAAGCAGCCCGGAAGAGCAGGGTAAGCGCGCAGTGTACGCGCCGCGTAACCAGGCCAGTACCTGGCTGAGCTACGATGTGAAAAGCGGTTCGCTGGATGGCCTGACGCTGGGCTCAGGCGTGCGTTATGTCAACGGTATTGCCAGCGATCGCCTGAATACTCACACTCTGCCGTCCTACACGCTGGTGGATATGGCAATTGGCTACGACTTAACGAATATCGGTATTAAAGGGTTGAGCGCTCAGTTGAACGTCAACAACCTGACCGACAAGCGCTACGTTGCAGCTTGTAATTCGCTCTCATACTGCTACTTCGGTGCCGAGCGCAGCATTGTCGGCAGCGTTTCATGGAAGTTCTGAGTATCGTTTTTTAGCCGGATGGCGGCGCTGGCGTCTTATCAAGCCTACAGATGCGTGCAAATTGTAGGCCTGATAAGCGCAGCGCCATCAGGCTGGGGGATTGCGGTTATTGTGTAAAACCGTTTTGCATACAAATCTGCGCGCTGGTTCTCAGGGTAAAGGCGACTTTGTCTGGGTACTGGCTGTAATAGTTATGCTCTTCTTCCAACCCTTTCGCCTGCGCCAGACGTACCGTTTCCAGCGAGCAGGTACGGTAGATCAGGTCTTTATTCATATTGGTCTGCTTTTCACGCTGTTTATCTGCGGACAGCGCCAGCCAGCTCTCGGACAGCGAGTAATCGTAGACCACCCGGTTTCCTTTCGCCTGCACATTTTCAATGGTAATGAATTCGTCGATTTTCAGTCTTGGCTGCCCACGCATTTTTTTCTTATCTTCTGCTGCGGCATATTGGGCCAGCGCATTAATATCCATGCCTGCTATTTTCTGTTTATAGATATCGACATAAGCGGCGGGCTGCTGATAACGCTGAGCGTAAGCGTTTCTTAATTCTCCATCGCTTACCGTACAACCCGCCAGAAACAGAGGTAAAAGCAGCGCCAGTTTTATTTTAGTCATGATGTTATCCCGTTCATTATTGTGGTCCCAGTCGCCCATAACATAATAAAAAAATGATTACGGGTGATATTTAAGGTTGTATAAACGGGGGCACGATGACACAAGTGCAATAGTCTTAAAATGGCGTTACAGGCAGGAAACCCTGCCAGAATTGGCAGGGGTTTTGAGCATACTGGTAAAGCATTAATGGCCGATCATTTTTGCTTTCGGGATCAACTGGAAATACAGGTGGTCCGGTACCGGCGTATCCCAGACATTGGCATAAACCGCGTAACCAATGGTGGCAAACAGAATCCCCAGCACCAGTATTGTCATGGCAATACCCGACAGTGCCGTTTGTCGCCATAACGCTTTACCGCTGCCTTTTGCACCCGGCGGTGTCTGCAGGGAAAAGCTCAATGTTGAAGCCACCGGGCAGGATTCAACACAGGTCATGCAGCCAGTGCATTCCACAGTACGCACCTGAATCAGTCTGTCGACCGGGATTTTCGATGGGCAATTTTTCGCGCATTTCCCGCAATCAATGCAACTGTCGGCGTTGCGGCGGATTTTAAACGGCGAGAACAGCGAGAACAGACCAAGCAGTGCGCCGTAAGGACAAAGATAACGACACCAGGCGTTGCGAATAAACAGGCTCAGGAGACTGATAACCACCACGGAGATGAGCGTGGCGGAGCCAATATGGCGAAAGAAATCGAGCATCTTCACATCGATGATGATTCCATAGGCTGACGTCAGAAAGTACTGAATCCCCTGGGCGGGCATCGACAGGGCGATATACAAGAAAAACCCCAGCAGCAGATACTTCAGGCTGAGCAGCGGGATATCCAGCCAGCGCGGTAGCGTAAAGTTACGACCGAATAATTTTCTCCCCAGATTACCGAGCAGTTCGGAAAGCGTCCCCACTGGGCATAACCATGAACAGAAAGCTTTTTTTAACAACAGGCTAATCAGGATAAACGCAACTAACAGCAGCATAGAGGCGGCATGGATGGGCGGAAGAAAACCGGTCTCTAGCGTATAGCGGAAATTCATCAAACCCGCTATCGGCAGCCATCCCTCAATACCGCCGGGCCTTGGAATATAAACGCTGGTGCCGGCGGTTTCGAAATAGCGGACCCAATACCAGAACGCCACGCCAATATAAATATTGATAGCCAGCAGGAGAAACTGGGTGGCTTTTCGCCAGCTGCTGGCGTTGCGCCAGTCATTCCACGGCAGTTTGCCCCCGGTCGTGCCTGGGCGGCGCTGCCAGCGCGTTCTCATCTTCCCGTTCATGGTTTTATAGTATCCCTCATATTTCCCCTTCTGCATTCAGAAGGCGTCATCACCGGGATATGCTAGCGCTATTCAGATTTGGTGTATTTGATTTGCATCTTATTACGCGGCTGTTATTTTCTTCATGCCAATATGCCTGAAAAATAATAACAGCCCGATATTTATCACAGGTCAGATAAATACCCTGAACGGGGTATTTATTTCTCTGCAGGGCAACGATTATTCCTGATAAACCTCAACGCGGTCGCGGCCATTACTTTTCGCCAGATAAAGTGCGCGATCGGCTTTATCAACCAACTGTTTATAGTCGGGATGATAGTCATATTCGGCAATACCAATACTGACGGTAATAGAAAACGTTTCTGTCGCTGAGGCTGCCATGCGCATCTCGGCAATTTTCATACGCAGCGTTTCCAGAATAATACTGGCCTGTGTTTCATCTGACTCGACGAGCAGAATCATAAATTCTTCGCCACCGTAGCGGAATACGTAATCGCTGCTGCGGATATGATCGTAAATGACCGCCGCGACGTTTTTGAGCGTCAGATCGCCAGTATTATGCCCGAAGTTATCGTTAATTTGCTTGAAGTAGTCGATATCCAGCATCGCCAGGGTAAAAGGCTTACGCGTATGTAACGCCAGCGAGATCTCGCGCCGCATGATGGTCGGAATAAAGCGGCGATTAAGCAACTGGGTCAGCGAATCTTTACCATTTTCCTGCTTAACCAGCGCGTCGAACATTGAGGCGAGCAGGAAATGGATTTTTGCCGATAGCTGGCGTACATCCTGCAATAAGCTCATCCGCTCGGGTTCTGTCGGCTGATGCTGATGCGACAGGGTTGTTGTCAGACGACTGTCGATCTCTGCAATCAGTGATTCCATCTTATTCAGCAGATTGCTGTTGCCGAGGATATGTTTTCCCTTATGTGATAACCACATACCGAAGTCAGAATTCGCCAGAAACACCATCTCACCGAAAGGCATTCCGGTGGCGATGTTATAGATAAACTGGTTTTCCCAGTCGGTAAACGAACGGATTTGCCGCTCGCGCTCGACGTTAACGTCATCGTAAATAGTCTGTAGACGGTACTGCTCCTGCGTGTGCATAGAGTTTTGAAAACTGGGGGAATAGGAGACCGTCATGGCCTCCAGCGCAGTATCCATTGCCAGACTGCTGAAACAGATAGCATCGCTCAGCAGGGCGGGAGTGGAATCCACCTTTGTTTTTAACACCCTGTACAGCTCATCTTTCAGCTTGCGCGCGCCGCGGTTAACCAGATCGATGGGCAGGCCGATACGGGCATGCACCACACCAATTTTGCGCTGTTTGGCCAGCAGTTGTGAGAGATCTTCGTGGGCGCTGCCAAGTACGCTGCGCAGCCAGTCAAACATGCTGCCGCTGAGGCGGGTACTGACCTGTTCTGTATTGAGGAACAATGCGCTCTCCGCATGGGAGAGCATATAGTCATAAAAAACGGTTACTAAATGGCGGATCTCTTCATCGCTTAACGATGTCAGGAGTGTGTGAACTTCAGGCGATGTTTGACGTAACAGCGCCTGCCATTCTGTAAGGAGTAATGTGTCGTTTACCGGTTCAACCTGTTCCATCTTACTGCCACTCAACGTGCGATTAAAAATTCAGGCGGTATTACGGACAATTACCTCACGATGGTCAAGTTAAACTCTCTTATCGATGACTAATACCTTCATAAATAAGCCTGAGCGCGAAGACACCAATAATGGCGCCAATCACCCGGCTGGCAACCCGTTGGATTCGGCCATACGCACGGCGCACGGCGGGCAACGAAAACGCCTGGCTGAGAAAAATACGCCAGATAACGGAAGACAACACAATGCCGGCCCAGGCCATCAACCTGGCCCACGTTGGCGTGTCTGCGCTTAAGGTGACCGAGAAGATACTAATAAAAAACAGCACGGTTTGCGGATTAGATAAATCCGTTAATAACCCACGGCGGAAAAACACATACCAGGGGGCGGAAAGCGGCTGCTGTAGCGTTGGCATTTGCGGTGTCGCCTGATGCCGGATGCTGTTCCAGGCGAACCACAGCAGATAGGCGCCGCCGACAATCTTAATCAACGAAAAAATCTCCTCACACTGAGTGATAAGCGTCGCCATGCCAAAGAGCCCGAGGCCGGAGTAGAACGCATCGCCTAAGGCGACGCCCAGACCGGTTATCACGCCCGCGCGTCGCCCTGACGCCAGGCTGGTTTGCACCACCACAAACAGGTTCGCGCCGGGGTTAAAAAAAGTTAAAACAAACAGGCTGACGGTGAGTACGACGGCGTGCAGAGGTTCCATAGACAACAATTCCTCAGATTCTCATAAAGTTAACACTATAATTTCAGTGCGCTGCCTGTTCTGAGGATCAACTCACACTGGCTATTGAAACTTTGAACAGGTTGACGCGCTGCTACCCGGTGACCGGTTTTTTCTGCGCCGCAAAATCTCTATATATTCCTGCTGAATGTGGATTTTTTATCCAGGCTGGACTAGTTATTAATCATCCTTGAATCGCGTTATGTAATGTTCAGGGATCGATGATGGCGTAATAACAAAACCTGGAGCTGGTCTATGAAAACTGGAATTAAAGTACTTATTGGTGCATTAGCTTTTGTCGTGACCAACGCATATGCCGCGGAATTTATGACAAAACTTGAATTTGAAAAGGTTGAATCGCAGTACACAAAAATCGGTGATATCTCAACGAGTAATGAAGTTTCTGTCTCAGACGCTAAAGAAGAGCTGCTGAAGAAAGCAGAAGAGAAAGGGGCCGATGTGGTGGTATTAACCTCCGGTCAAACGGATAATAAAATCCATGGCACAGCCAATATCTACAAGAAAAAATAATACGCTACTGTAAAAATCACGATACCCGCCGGTCATTGTATCGGCGGGTTTTCTTTTAATCTGCGCCAGAAGGTGGTTCGGCTTACCCCGAGATATCGTGCAGCCGCGGTTTTATCGCCATTGAATTGCGCCAGCACCTGCTGCGGCGTCAGCGATGAGGATACCTGCGGCGCGTCAGCAGCAACGGCCAGTTCCGGTAACAGCTGCTGCAGGAATTGTACGTTCAGCTCCGGCTGCGGCTCGACGCTTAAAAACAGCGCCAGGCGCTCCATCATATTACGCAGTTCACGGATATTCCCTGGCCAGCCATAATTCAGTAACGTCGGTTGACTCAGACCCAGCCCCTTGCGCACAGGTTCAGAAAACGGCACCTCCAGTTCCGCCAGTGACTGTTTTAAAAAGCCTTCCGCCAGCGGCAGGATATCGGGCAATCGCTCGCGTAGCGGCGGTAGCGTGAGGCGTAAAATACTCAGGCGATAAAACAGATCGGTGCGAAATTCTCCCTGTTTTATCTCCTGCTCCAGATGACAGTGGGTGGCGCTAATCACTCGTACATCGACCGGAATCGGCTGATGTCCACCGACCCGGGTGACCTCTTTTTCTTCCAGCACGCGCAGCAGTCGGGTTTGTAACGGCAGCGGCATTTCGCCTATCTCATCAAGAAACAGCGTTCCGCCGTGGGCGATTTCAAACAGGCCCGCGCGTCCTCCCCGACGGGAGCCGGTAAAGGCGCCATCCTCATAGCCGAACAGTTCCGCTTCCAGTAATGATTCGGTGATTGCCCCGCAGTTGACGGCAACAAACGGCGGCGAAGGTTTACCGCGCCGATTCTCCTGACGGGTGAAAAACTCACGATGAATTGCCTGCGCCGCCAGCTCTTTGCCCGTGCCGGTTTCGCCCTGAATCAGCACCGGTGCACGCGAACGGGCATAAAGCATAATGGTGTGCCGCACCTGTTCCATCTGTGCCGAGTGCCCGCGCATATCCCCCAATGCATAGCGGGTGCGCAGCGTATCGCCGGAAACGTACGGACCGTTTCTGCGCAGCGTCAGACGAGTCATATCGAGCGCATCGACAAAGGCCTGGCGCACGGTGGCCGCCGAATAGATAAAGATGCCGGTCATGCCTGCTTCTTCAGCCAGGTCGGTAATCAACCCCGCGCCCACGACCGCCTGCGTGCCGCTGGCTTTCAGCTCGTTGATTTGCCCACGGGCATCTTCTTCCGTGATATAGCTGCGCTGTTCAAGCTGCAAATTGAAGGTTTTTTGAAAAGCGAGCAGCGCGGGGAGGGTTTCCTGATAGGTAATGACGCCAATCGACGAGGTGAGCTTTCCCGCTTTGGCCAGCGCCTGTAGCACGTCAAACCCGCTGGGTTTAATCAGGATCACCGGAATCGATAAACGGCTTTTCAGATACGCCCCGTTGGAACCCGCGGCAATGATGGCATCACAACGCTCGGTGGCTAACTTCTTGCGGATATACGTCACCGCTTTTTCAAAACCAAGCTGAATAGGGGTGATAGTTGCCAGATGGTCGAACTCCAGGCTGATGTCGCGAAACAGTTCGAACAGGCGCGTGACCGAAACGGTCCAGATAACCGGTTTGTCGTCGTTCACCCGCGGCGGAAGATGCGTATCAGCCATAACCATCCTAAAAAGTAAGGCACCGAGTATTAGGGTTTAGTTGTGTTTCATGAATGTTGCAATGAAACGTGAAGGAACGTTTCATGAAACGATAGCTGACACGCTTTTGTGCAACAAAGATACAAGGATTTAATTTAATATATTGTTTTTAAAGGTAAATATATAAATTAATTAAAAATTAAGGTCTTTGGCATACCCCTTGCTTTAAATAAATCAACGAATGATAACAAGTTGATAACAAAAGGACGGGATATGTCTCTACACTCCCCAGGGCAGGCGTTTCGCGCCGCGCTCAGCAAAGAAAACCCATTACAAATCGTTGGCACCATCAACGCCAACCACGCTCTGCTGGCCCAACGCGCCGGATATCAGGCGATTTATCTCTCCGGCGGCGGCGTCGCGGCGGGTTCGCTGGGTCTGCCGGATCTTGGTATTTCTACCCTTGATGATGTGCTAACCGATATTCGCCGTATTACTGATGTTTGCCCGCTGCCATTGCTGGTGGATGCGGATATCGGTTTTGGATCGTCAGCTTTCAACGTGGCGCGGACCGTGAAGTCGATTTCCAAAGCCGGTGCCGCCGCGCTGCATATTGAAGATCAGATCGGCGCCAAACGCTGCGGTCATCGCCCGAACAAGGCGATCGTCTCGAAAGAAGAGATGGTCGACAGGATCCGCGCCGCCGTGGATGCGCGTACCGATCCCAACTTTGTGATCATGGCGCGAACCGATGCCTTGGCGGTGGAAGGGTTAGAGGCCGCCATCGAACGTGCCCAGGCGTACGTCGAAGCAGGCGCGGATATGTTGTTCCCGGAAGCCATTACCGAGCTTGCCATGTACCGTCAGTTTGCCGATGCGGTACAGGTGCCGATCCTCGCCAACATTACCGAATTTGGTGCTACGCCACTGTTCACCACTGATGAACTGCGCAGCGCGAACGTCGCGATGGCGCTGTATCCACTCTCGGCCTTCCGCGCCATGAACCGCGCTGCGGAAAAGGTTTACAACGTGCTGCGCCAGGAAGGAACGCAAAAGAGCGTTATCGACATTATGCAGACGCGCAACGAGCTGTACGAAAGCATCAATTACTACCAGTTCGAAGAGAAACTCGACGCGTTGTATACCAAGAAGTAACCGTCGTAGCCGCCATCCGGCAATAAATTTGTACCCTACATATTATAAAAATGACGAGGACAACATGAGCGACACAACGATCCTGCAAAATAGTACCCATGTCATTAAACCTAAAAAATCGGTTGCGCTGTCAGGCGTCGCCGCCGGAAATACCGCGCTGTGTACCGTTGGCAAAAGCGGTAACGACCTGCACTATCGCGGCTACGATATTCTCGACCTGGCGCAGCAGTGCGAATTTGAAGAAGTCGCGCACCTGCTGATCCACGGGAAATTGCCCACCCGTGATGAGCTCACCGCCTATAAAAGCAAATTAAAAGCGCTGCGCGGACTGCCCGCAAACGTGCGTACCGTTCTGGAAGCGCTGCCTGCTGCCTCGCACCCGATGGACGTGATGCGCACCGGCGTCTCCGCGCTGGGCTGTACGTTGCCGGAAAAAGAAGGGCACACCGTCTCCGGTGCACGCGATATTGCCGACAAGCTGCTGGCATCGCTCAGTTCTATTCTCCTGTACTGGTATCACTACAGCCATAACGGCGAGCGTATTCAGCCGGAAACTGACGATGATTCCATTGGTGGACACTTCCTGCATCTGCTGCATGGCGAAAAGCCGTCGCGAAGCTGGGAAAAAGCGATGCATATTTCGCTGGTGCTGTACGCCGAACACGAATTCAACGCCTCCACCTTCACCAGCCGCGTGATTGCAGGGACCGGATCCGATATGTATTCCGCGATTATCGGCGCGATTGGCGCATTGCGTGGTCCGAAACACGGCGGGGCGAATGAAGTATCGCTGGAGATCCAACAGCGCTACGAAACGCCAGACGAAGCGGAAGCGGATATCCGTAAACGCGTTGAAAACAAAGAAGTGGTGATTGGCTTTGGTCATCCGGTTTACACCATCGCCGACCCGCGCCATCAGGTGATAAAGCGCGTGGCGAAACAGCTTTCTCAGGAAGGCGGTTCGCTGAAAATGTACAACATCGCCGACCGTCTGGAAGACGTGATGTGGGAAACGAAAAAGATGTTCCCCAACCTCGACTGGTTCTCGGCAGTCTCCTACAACATGATGGGCGTCCCGACTGAAATGTTCACACCGCTGTTTGTCATCGCCCGCGTCACCGGCTGGGCGGCGCACATCATTGAACAGCGCCAGGACAACAAAATTATCCGTCCTTCCGCCAATTACACCGGCCCGGAAGATCGTGTCTTTGTCGCGATAGATCAGCGTTGCTAATGCAAAACCTCTAAATATAAAAAACAGGAACCCTTGTCATGTCTGCACATATTTCGAACGTCCGCCCGGAATTTGACCGTGAAATCGTTGATATCGTTGATTACGTCATGAATTACGAGATCACTTCGACGGTAGCGTATGACACCGCGCATTATTGCCTGCTTGATACCTTAGGCTGCGGCCTGGAAGCGCTGGAATATCCGGCCTGTAAAAAACTGCTGGGGCCGGTAGTCCCAGGGACTGTGGTGCCGAACGGCGTGCGCGTTCCGGGCACCCAGTTCCAGCTCGACCCGGTGCAGGCGGCGTTTAACATCGGCGCGATGATCCGCTGGCTGGACTTTAACGACACCTGGCTGGCCGCGGAATGGGGGCATCCTTCCGATAACCTCGGCGGCATTCTGGCTACGGCTGACTGGCTATCACGCAATGCGGTAGCGGTGGGGAAAGCGCCGTTAACCATGAAAAAAGTGCTCACCGGAATGATTAAAGCCCATGAAATTCAGGGCTGCATCGCGCTGGAAAACTCTTTTAACCGCGTCGGTCTCGATCACGTCCTGCTGGTCAAAGTGGCCTCCACAGCGGTGGTCGCCGAGATGCTTGGCCTGAACCGGGATGAAATCCTCAACGCCGTGTCGCTGGCGTGGGTTGACGGGCAGTCGCTGCGTACCTATCGCCATGCGCCAAATACCGGCACGCGTAAATCCTGGGCAGCTGGCGATGCAACCTCGCGCGCGGTACGTCTGGCGCTGATGGCGAAAACTGGTGAGATGGGGTATCCGTCTGCGCTGACGGCGAAAACCTGGGGCTTTTATGACGTCTCTTTCAAAGGCGAATCGTTCCGCTTCCAGCGCCTGTACGGCTCTTATGTGATGGAAAACGTGCTGTTTAAAATCTCCTTCCCGGCCGAGTTCCACTCGCAGACTGCGGTAGAGGCGGCGATGACGCTGTACGAGCAGCTACAGGCTGCAGGGAAAACGGCGGCGGATATCGAAAAAGTGACCATTCGTACGCACGAAGCCTGTATCCGCATCATCGATAAAAAAGGCCCGCTGAATAACCCGGCGGATCGCGATCACTGCATCCAGTATATGGTCGCTATTCCGCTGCTGTTCGGGCGCTTAACCGCGGCAGATTACGAAGACGGCGTGGCGCAGGACAAACGCATTGATGCCCTGCGCGAGAAGATCAACTGCTTTGAAGATCCGGCCTTTACAGCCGATTACCACGATCCAGAAAAACGCGCCATCGCGAATGCCATCACCCTGGAATTCACCGACGGCTCACGTTTTGAAGAAGTGGTGGTGGAGTACCCAATCGGCCACGCGCGCCGTCGTAACGACGGGATGCCGAAGCTGGTCGAGAAGTTCAAAATCAACCTGGCGCGTCAGTTCCCGACCCGTCAGCAGCAGCGCATTCTGGATGTCTCCCTGGACAGAACTCGCCTGGAGCAGATGCCGGTCAATGAGTATATGGATTTGTTTGTTATCTGAAACCCGACTCATCAGGCGTAAGTTCAACAGGAGAGCATTATGTCTTATAGCGAGTTTTATCAACGTTCTGTTACGCAGCCGGAGTCGTTCTGGGCCGAGCAGGCCCAGCGTATTGACTGGCAGCAGCCGTATACGCAGGTACTGGACCACAGCAATCCGCCGTTTGCCCGCTGGTTTTGCGGCGGGACGACCAATCTGTGCCATAACGCCATCGACCGCTGGCTGGAGAAACAGCCCGAGGCGCTGGCGCTGATTGCGGTGTCATCAGAAACCGAAGAAGAACGCACGTTTACCTTTCGTCAGCTGTATGACGAAGTGAATGTTGTGGCAGCGATGCTGTTGTCGCTCGGCGTACAGCGCGGGGATCGGGTACTGGTTTATATGCCGATGATCGCCGAAGCGCACATTACGCTGCTGGCCTGCGCACGCATTGGGGCGATCCATTCGGTGGTGTTCGGTGGTTTTGCTTCGCACAGCGTGGCGGCGCGCATCGATGACGCCCGACCGGTGGTTATCGTTTCGGCGGATGCCGGGGCGCGCGGCGGCAAGATCCTGCCCTATAAAAAGCTACTCGATGATGCGATCGATCAGGCTCAGCATCAGCCGCGTCATGTGGTGCTGGTCGACCGCGGTCTGGCGAAAATGGCGCGGGTGGAGGGGCGTGACCTCGACTTTGCCGCGCTACGCCAACAGCATCTCGGCGCACGGGTGCCGGTTGTCTGGCTGGAATCGAATGAAACGTCCTGCATTCTCTACACCTCCGGGACAACCGGTAAACCGAAAGGCGTTCAGCGCGACGTTGGTGGCTATGCGGTCGCGCTGGCGACCTCGATGGACACCATTTTCGGCGGCAAAGCGGGCGGCGTGTTCTTCTGCGCGTCGGATATCGGCTGGGTGGTTGGGCATTCCTATATCGTGTATGCCCCGCTGCTGGCGGGGATGGCGACGGTGGTTTACGAAGGGCTGCCAACGTATCCGGACTGCGGCGTATGGTGGAAAATTGTTGAGAAGTATCAGGTCAGCCGGATGTTCTCTGCCCCGACCGCCATCCGCGTGCTGAAAAAATTCCCGACCGCGCAAATCCGCAATCACGATCTCTCCTCGCTGGAGGTGCTGTATCTGGCGGGTGAGCCGCTGGATGAACCGACCGCCAGTTGGGTAACGGAAACGCTGGGCGTCCCGGTTATCGACAACTACTGGCAGACTGAATCCGGCTGGCCGATTATGGCTATCGCCCGCGGGCTGGACGACCGACCGTCGCGGCTGGGCAGTCCTGGCGTGCCGATGTACGGCTATAACGTGCAGTTGCTCAATGAGGTGACCGGTGAACCTTGTGCGGCGAACGAGAAGGGGATGCTGGTGATTGAAGGGCCGCTGCCGCCGGGCTGTATTCAGACTATCTGGGGGGATGACGCGCGGTTTGTGAATACCTACTGGTCGCTGTTTTCCCGCCAGGTGTACGCCACCTTTGACTGGGGCATTCGCGATGCCGATGGCTATTACTTCATTCTTGGCCGTACGGATGACGTGATCAACGTGGCCGGACACCGGCTGGGGACGCGCGAGATAGAGGAGAGTATTTCCAGCTATCCAAACGTCGCCGAAGTGGCGGTGGTCGGTGTGAAGGATGCGCTGAAAGGTCAGGTGGCGGTCGCGTTTGTTATTCCAAAACAGAGCGACAGTCTGGAAGGCAGCGACATTGCCCATTCGGAAGAGAAGGCGATTATGGCGCTGGTGGACAGTCAAATTGGTAATTTTGGTCGTCCGGCGCACGTCTGGTTTGTGTCGCAACTGCCGAAAACACGCTCCGGCAAAATGCTCAGACGGACGATTCAGGCGATCTGCGAAGGCCGCGATCCTGGCGATCTGACGACCATTGACGATCCCGCATCGTTGCAGCAAATCCGTCAGGTGATCGAGGAGTAACGTCGTGTGATGCCCGGTGGCGCAATGCTTACCGGGCCTACGTTCTAATCAACTTTCTTATACGGCCCGTGATAGTAATCAAACGGCGCATAAACCGTATCGGCCACGAACGATAACGGCACATCAACAAATAACAGCGCTAAATCGAAATAGTTATAATCGTAAGCGCCCGGGTTTTTTAGTTTATCAATATCATGGCGCATTCCCACGTAATACGTATCTGAATCCTCGCCTGCCGTGCGCGCATCAATGCTGCCACATCCTGTAAGTAATACGCTGATAAAGAGCGTTGTTACCGCAACCGTCTTTTTGCTCATGCTATGACCTGGCTTTTCGCCCCGTTTTACCATAACGATAAAATGCGGCGTGTTGTCCTCGGAACTTAAACCACCAGGTCAGGACTCATCGTGTGAGGATGGCACATCGTAGGCCGGATAGACCACGTGAGTGGTGCATCCGGCAAAGAGGCTTTTACAGCGTGACGCTTTCGCGACGACGTAGCAGATAAAACGGCCCCGGTCCACTTAGGGTAAATACGGAAATCAACGTGAAGCTCAACGCAATTATCCCCAGCACCAGATACGCCCCCTGGAAACCAATACTCTCATACATTTTTCCGGCCAGAACTGACATGAAAATCATTGCTAACTGTTTGAAGAAACAGAAGCACACCAGGTAAATTGTGGCCGAGAAGCGCACTTCAAACTGACTGGTGATGTATTTGAAGCAACCGACGATCAGGAACGGTATTTCAAACATATGCAGCGTTTTGAGAATGACGACCTCCAGCGCAGAGGTGGCGAAGGAGGAGCCGATGATCCGCACCGACATTATCGTACCGGCCAGCAGTAGGGCATTCTTTCCGCCAATGCGGTTCACAATCAGCGGCGCAAAGAACATGATAGAGGCATTAAGTAATTCCCCCATGGTCGTGACGTAGCCAAACACACGGGTACCCTGTTCGCCGGTGGCAAAGAACGAGGTAAAGAAGTTGGCGAACTGCTGGTCAAACACTTCATACGTACAGGAAACGCCGACCACGTACAGGGAGAGGAACCAGAGTTTCGGTTGTTTAAATAACTCCAGCGCCAGCTTCAGACTGAATGCTGAGTTGTTGGCGCCTACCGCATCCGCAACTTTTGCAGAAGAGGGGGCATCTGTTTTTGAAAAGAGCAGCAGCAATGCCAGAATGACCGCACAGCCTGAACCTAACCAGAAGACAAACTGGTTATTGATGGTGAACATAATCCCGGCAATCGAGGCGCATAGCGCCCAGCCCACGCAGCCAAACATGCGCGCGCGACCAAATTCAAAATTGCTTCGGCGGCTGGCTTTTTCAATATAGGCTTCAATCGCTGGGGCGCCGGCATTGTAGATAAAGCCAAGGTAAATCCCGCCGACAATCGAACCCAGTAAAATATTAACCTGTAATAACGGGCCAAAGACGTAAATAAAGAACGGGGCAAACATTACCAGCATTCCGGTAATTACCCACAGCAGGTGTTTACGCAGGCCAAGCTTATCGGAAAGCAGTCCGAAAACAGGCTGGAATAATAACGAAAATAGTGAAATACAGGCGAAAATGATCCCGGTGTCACCTTTACTGATATGGTTTACATCGTGTAACCAGATAGGGAAGAAGGGGAAATAGGCACCCATAATGAAAAAGTAAAAGAAAAAGAAGAAGCCGAACATCCAAAAGTTAGTGTTTTTCAAATAATACATAATGGACTTCCTTACGATGAATGCGGGCAGGGGGGAACCTGCCCGATTATTATTATTTTTGACCCCAGACCAGCTGGTAGTGGTAGCGTCCGGCACTCAGCAGGAACTCTGGTGAAACGGAAGGACTCCAGGAGTCGTCACCGCCCACGCCCATATGGAAGCCATCAATATTGACCCAGGTACCTGCCTCCGGTTGCAGCAGATGGCGGTGGCTGGTTTCCATCAGTTGCTTCTGGCTAAAGCGGCTGATGTTGAACAGGAAGTCCCCTCGCCATTGATGCTCGCCGTAGCGTAGCTCACGCGTGTTGCAGCGCAGACCGTTTTCGCCAGGGAAAACATACGGGGTGTACATCTCATCAAGCGACAAATCCCAACGATCAAAACAGGCGGCGCTCAGGCGATCCGGGTAGTTCTCATGTGGGCCGAGACCTAACCAGTTCACCCGCTCAGCGACCTGCGCCAGTTGGCAGCTCAGGCCGATGCGGGCCGGATGTGGCGTGCCGCTGGCGACGTCGACATCCACCGTTATCTGCATCTCACCATTGCCGTCAATGCGATAGCTTTTTCGGCTGACGAACAGCGTTGCGCCCTGATACTGCCACGCATGTTCGGTGGCGATCAGTACCGCATGGCTTAGCGTGTCGGCAGCACAGTGCAGTAACGTTGCTTCGACCGGATAATGACCGGCGGCTTTCCAGCGTTCGACCCAGGCGTTAGGGTCGATGCGGGTTGACTCGCTCACGCCGATGTCGTTGTCCAGCGGCGCGCGGGTGAACTGGTCAGTAAGCGGGGTTAACAGCTGGGCTGCGTCGCCAATCCAGTACTGTGTCAGCAGGCCAGACTGACGGTCGAATTGCCAGCGCTTGTCGTTTACCTCAACAGTAAAGGTGTTTTCGCTCACGTTCAGCAGTGGTGCGGTACGGGCAATTGGCCGTGGCGCCAGGCTGAGTTTCTCTTCCAGCTTCCATTGCTGCCAGGCGCTAATGTGCCCGGCGTCTGACCATGCGGTGGCCTGAGGTTGCTCTACGCGTACCGTTAGCCATAGCTGGCCGGCGGTTTCCGGCAGCGGGACATCTGGCAGTGTAATCACCTGGCGACTCTGTGGGGCGATATCCAGCACGATTTCTCCGGCGGCCAGCGGGTTGCCATCCTGGGCAATCGACCAGTGCAGAACCTCGTTATCGCTGTGGCGGAACAGATATTCGCTGGTTACTTCAATCTGGCGTTTGGGTCCCGGCAGCAGCGTAAACTGGAAAAACTGCTGCACATGTTTGGCCTCGTATAATGCCGGATGCGGGGTGCGATCGGCGAACACCAGGCCGTTCATGCAAAATTGACGATCGTTAGGCGTGTCGCCAAAATCACCACCGTAGGCAGACCATGCTTTGCCGTTCTCATCATATTTAATCAGCGACTGATCTACCCAGTCCCAGACAAACCCGCCCTGTAGGCGCGGAAATTGACGGAACGCTTGCCAGTATTTGGCGAAGCCGCCAAAACTGTTGCCCATGGCGTGGGCGTATTCGCAGAGGATCAGCGGACGCTGTTCGCCGGGCATCGACAGCCACTTTTTAATCGACCATTTGGGTACCGCGGGGAAGGGCTGATCCTGATCGACGCGGGCGTACATTGGGCAAATAATGTCGGTTGCCGTGGTATTTGCGCCGCCGCCTTCATACTGTACCGGGCGGGACGGATCTTCTGATTTTATCCAGCGGTAGAGCGCGTCATGGTTGGCGCCATGCCCGGATTCATTGCCCAGTGACCAGATGATGATGCTCGGGTGGTTGCGATCGCGTTGCACCATGCGCGTGACGCGCTGGCTCATGGCTGGCAGCCATGCGGGATCGTCGGTGAGGCGATTCATCGGCACCATGCCGTGGGTTTCAATGTTGGCTTCGTCGACCACATACAGGCCGTAGCGATCGCACAGGGTGTACCACAATGGATGGTTCGGGTAATGGGAGCAGCGCACGGCGTTAAAGTTGTTCTGCTTCATCAGCAGAATATCCTGCACCATCGTCGCCTCGTCCATCACCTGACCGTTGACCGGATGGTGCTCATGACGGTTGGTGCCGCGAATCAACAGCGGCTTACCGTTGAGTAACAGCAGGCCGTTTTCAATACGAACCTGACGAAAGCCGACATCACAGGCTTCCGCTTCAATCAGCGCTCCGTCAGCGGTACGTAACTGGACCACAGCGCGGTACAGATTAGGCGTTTCGGCACTCCACAGCGCCGGGTTTTCGACGTTCAGACGCAGGGTAATCCGATCATGATAAGCGCCGCGTTCATCAATAATTTCGCTGCCGAGCGGGGAAGTCGTTTCGTGAGTGAGCGTTTCACCGTCCCACAATTGCAGAGTGACGCGTAAATCTTCGCTCTCGTTGCCCGCCACTCTGACTTCTGTTTCCAGCGTGGCGCGGCTGAAATCGTCGTTAAAATGGGTGTTAATGCGCAGGTCGCGGATTTGCGTAGCGGGCTTATGCAGCAAAGATACATCGCGAAAGATCCCGCTCATGCGCCACATGTCCTGGTCTTCCAGATAACTGCCGTCGCTCCAGCGCAGCACCATCACCGCCAGGCGGTTTTCGCCTGGCAGCAGATAATCGCTAAGATCGAATTCAGACGGCAGGCGGCTGTCCTGACCGTAGCCAACCCAGCGACCGTTACACCACAGATGAAACGCGGAATTCACCCCGTCAAAAATAATGCGCGTCTGACCTTCATCTAACCACGCGTCTTCGATACTGAATGTGAGCGAGTAACATCCTGTCGGATTCTGCGCTGGAACGTACGGGGGGTTAACCGGGATCGGGTAGGTGACGTTGGTATAAATTGGCGCGTCGTAACCGTCCATCTGCCAGTTAGAGGGGACGTTGATAGTATCAACCTGTGGCAGATCGCTCGTCAGCCAGCTTTCCGGCACGGCCTCAGGCGCGGAAAACCAGGCGAACTGCCACTTGCCATTTAGCGAGCGTAACTGAGTTGATCGCTGATTGGTGCGCGCATCATCCGCTGAGCGCCAGCTACAGAACGGCGGGTGCGCTTCCAGGCGGTTGAGCTGCGTGACGCCTGGATTTTCCCAGTCACGGCGGGCCAGTACAGCGGAGAGTGAATCTGTGTTCAGGTTCATAACGGTATCCTGTTTGAATTTGTTATTCGCTCACAATTTCAATCAAAATACGAATAAGCGATCCCAACTGTAAAGGACGGGGCACTCAATGAGTGAACTGACTCACACAATTGTTATGCGTTCACAATTTAGGTGTGAGCTGCGAAACTTGCCGCGCTAGCTGGATCAGTGAGTCGGCCAGCACCTGGGGTGAGAGGGTTTGCGTATCAGGAGGCAGAACCGTATTGCGCTTAACCAGGGTTACGGGCAGCAGTTGGTTGCCCACGCTTGAGGTCCCACGGGGAAGTTGCAGCAGTCTGTCGACGCTGGTTTCACCCAGTAACGGAAAATCCTGCCTGATGGTGGTCAGTGGTGGGATGTAGCAGGCGCTGTCTTCGGTGTCATCGTAGCCGATCACCGAGATATCAACCGCCACCCGCAGACCGAACTCGCTGATCGCCCGCATCGCGCCCAGCGCCATTTGATCGTTAGCGACCAGCATGGCGGTGGGGAGATTACCACCATTAAGCATATGCAGCGTTTGCTGAAAACCTGACATCGCGCTCCAGTCGCCTTCCAGCTCCGCGGTGGGTTGCAGCTGGTAGTGCGCCAGATATTTATGCCACCCCGCATGGCGAAGCCTTGCCGAAACCGAAGTGTGTGGCCCGCTCAGCAGGGCGATACGCTGATGCCCATGCTGCACCAGATGTTCAACGCCGAGACGTGCGCCGTCGTCATGGGAGAAAATCACGCTGTTAATTGGCGTCTGATCTGAGACATCGAGAAACAGCACCGGCACCGTACCGCAGGCGGCAGCCACGGCAATGGCGTCTTCTTCATCCAGCGGGTAGTTGATGATAAGCCCGGTTACGCGTTGAGAAAGCAGGTTGTGGACTGCGGCTTTACATGCCTCAACGCCGCTACGTTCGACCATGGCGATCACCACGCTGGCCCCGGACTGGTCGGCGCGGGATTTTATGGCGGCAACGATTTGCGAGGGGGCGTGCAGGGCAAGGTTCGCCGTCACGACGCCAATCAGCGGCGTCTGTTTGCCCGCCAGCTGCTGTGCGACACGGTTGGGGATGTAATTGAGCTCCGCCATCGCGGCCTCAACTTTCTGTCGGGTTTTTGCGGAAACGTGGCTGGCCTGATTCACGACGCGCGAGACGGTCTGGTAAGAGACTCCTGCATGGTCTGCCACATCGTATAGCGTTACCGGTTTCACGTTTATCACCCCTGTCATGACGTTATCTGCGCGCTATGATGCCACAGCGGGACGGTTTTGGGGTATTTGCGCATTGGTTCTGCGAGGCGCATTCCAGGGTTGCAGATCGTGTGCTGGAGGATTTATCGTCGTGATGCTTAACAGCATAAAAAAGTGAGGACATCGTGAGCGACTCTGCGGCAAACAACATTCTGTCCATCTACCAACGTCATGCGGAGGCCTTTGCCAGCCAGCGTTCACGCGCACTGTTCGAGAAAAGCTGGCTGGATAAGTTCATCACCGTGATGGGCGGGCAGGGCAGCATTGTGGATATTGGCTGCGGCAACGGTCAGCCGATTGCTGGTTATTTTATTCAGCAAGGCTTTCAGCTTACGGGAATTGATGGTTCTGCGGCGATGCTGGCGCGGGCCCGGCACTCTTTTCCCGCACAGCGCTGGCTGGAGCAGGATATGCGCGAGCTGGGACTTAACGAGACTTTCGATGGTCTGATCGCCTGGGACAGCTTTTTCCATTTAACTCAGCAGGATCAGCAAAAGATGTTCCCGATTTTTGACCGACTCAGCCGTCCCGGCAGCGCGCTGATGTTTACCAGCGGGACGGAAAACGGTATCGCGATGGGGCAATTTGAGGGCGAACCGCTGTTTCACGCCAGCCTCGCGCCGGATGAATACCGCGCATTGCTGTCAGCGCACGGTTTTGTGGTGGTAGAGATGGTGATGGAAGATCCGCACTGTGCCGGGCATACCATCTGGCTGGCGCAAAAACGTGGCTAATCGCCGCGAAAGGTTTTACGCCATTCAGCCGGGCTAACGCCAAAGTGGGATTTAAAATGCTGCCGCCAGGTGATGGGCGACTGGAAACCGACCTGTTCGGCGATGCGTTCAACGGGTAACTGGCTGGACTCCAGCAGTATCTGACTACGGCGTAGACGCTCGGCAATCAACCATTCGGCCACGCTTGACCCGGTGGCCTTCATAAAATGACGGGTTAAAGTGCGACGGCTCATCATCACCCGCTGCGCCAGCTCGTCGAGATTATGCGGTTCGTGGAGATGCTGGCGCAAATAGTCGAGCAGGACGTTGATGCGCTGATCCTGGGTGTTTTTCGCCACGGGTTGCTCGATAAACTGTGCCTGGCCGCCCTCACGATGCGGCGGCACAATCATCCGTCGGGCAATCTGATTCGCCGCCGTGCTGCCAAAACGCTGACGGATGACGTACAGACAGCAATCCAGCGCGGCGGCGGTGCCTGCCGAGGTAATTATGCCGTCGTCATCCACGTACAGCGCGTTAATATCCAGACGGGCTGCCGGAAAGCGCGCCTGAAAATCTTGCTCGAACTCCCAATGCGTAGCCGCCCGTTTGCCATCGAGCAGACCGGCATAGCCGAGGACAAATGCCCCCAGACATAGCCCGACAATCTGTGCGCCGTTTTGTCGCGCATGGTTGAGCGCATCAAGCAGGCTTTGTGGTGGACGATGTGCCGTGGTGCCCCAGTAGGGGAGCACCACGATGTCGGCGGCCTCCACCGCTTCATAGCCGTGATCTGCGGTAATGGAAAAGCCATCCTGCGAGGAAACGATACCTGGCTGTTCGGCGCAAAGTTGCACCTCGAAGCGTTTCTTCGCCGCCACTTTGTCACTGAAAATGATGCACGGCACCGAGAAGTGAAACGGGCTGAAATCTTCCACGGCAACAATGGCGACGTTAAGCGGTTGCATACGATTCCTTTGTGGATATTAAAACGTCAGGGTTTCGCCATCTTCCGGTACGTTAACAAATTGCGCAATCTGGTTATCGTGGGCGTACTCTTTTAGAGCCGCGCGAGTCAGAAGACAGTGGTTAATTGCCTCCATGTGGGTCGCCACAATTTGTGCTTCGGGCAGCGTGAAGTGGGTTTTTAGCACATCTTCTGCGCCCATGATGATTGGGCCAAACCCGATAACGTGGGCAAAACCTGCGTTCAAAATAACCACGCCAGGCAGGAACGTCCGCATGTTGGTTTCCACCTCGTCGCGCCAGAGAGTGTCCCCGACCAGATACAGCGTTTTTTCCGCCGGATGCTGGAAGATAACCCCGCAGGCATCACCCAGACGCTCCGCCATTTGCGGGATGGCGTAAGCGCGATCCGAACCGTGCTGGCCGCCGGTTTTACGCAGGGTGATGTCGCCGAGCGTGGTGCTGTGTGCCAGTACGGTCAGTTGCGTGAAACCCTGCTTTCGCAGCACCTGCTTATCCTGCTCATTTTGTACATAGATCGGTTTGTCTTTCGGTACGATACGAGCAGCAGCCTCATCCCAATGATCTTCATGCAGATGGGTCACGATCAGCACATCGACGTTGAGCAGGGTGTCGACATCAACGGGCAGTTCCACAGTCGGGTTGCGGATCTCGGCGCGTGCCGTTCCGGTAAAGCCCGGATAAGTCCCTTTTGCCGCCAGCATTGGATCGATCAGAAAGGTTTTACCGCCAAAGGTGATGCGCTGTGTGGCGTTACGGATTTGCGTGATGTTCATGGTGGTTGCTCCACATGTTGGGTCAGTGGTGTCATCGTAGAGTGTTGCCCAGAAGATGAATGTGGGCAAATGGGCGACTAGCGATGAGATTGGGCCAATAGCAGATGGCAGAGATCGATAATGTAATTAGAATTAAAGTAATTGAATATTTCCTTTGCGACTCTTTATTTAATTCGCAGCCATTATCTCGTACTGAAAAAACGTCATTTAAATAAGAGTAGATTTATTAAATTCGAAGCGGCTCCAGAAAATAGTGTTGTTATATGCAACGTATTGCAGCCAATAAAACATATCGCGAACCATGAAATAAGAATGCTATCATTCACACCAGACGCGGCAGGCAACTGCTGGCACACGCATTTACCCCGGAGCACCCGATGAACAACGACATTCCGCTAAAATTTTATGATATCGCCGACGAATACGCGACTGAAGCTGCAAAGCCGGTGAGCGATACAGAACGCGACGCACTGGCACTCTACTTCCAGCAGTTGATCACTCGTTTGATGAACAATGAAGAGATCAGCGAAGAAGCGCAGCAGGAGATGGCAACCGAGGCCGGAGTCGACGCACAGCGTATCGATGATATCGCGGAGTTCCTCAATCGTTGGGGTAACGAGTAGCCAAAGACATGGCCTGTGTTTTACACTGCGCGCAAATTGAGTAGGTATACTCTACAAGTAATAGGTTTAATCAGGCGGAAACAGCAATGAACGGAACAATCACAACGTGGTTTAAAGATAAAGGCTTTGGATTTATCAAAGATGAAAACGGCGACAACCGCTATTTTCATGTGATTAAGGTTGCTAATCCTGAGCTGATCAAGAAAGACGCGGCGGTGACCTTTGAGCCTACCACCAACAACAAAGGCTTATCTGCCTACGCGGTAAAAGTCATACCCGACAGCAAATACATCTATATCGCCGGTGAGCGTCTGAAGCTCACGGCGATCAAGTCTTACCTGGTCTACAGCGAAGAAGTCCCTGCTGAGACTCGTATCGACAAAGAAAATGCGGTGCTGTCCGTTGGTGTGCTGATGAACAGCATCCGACCGAAATCAGACGTGAAGCCTGGTGAAATGCGCACGCTGAAAAAGCTGGCCATCACCACCTTCCAGGGCACGACGCTGATCTTCTCGGAAGATGAAATCGATATCGACGAGACGGTGAAACTGCTTAAGGTCTGAAGCCCTTCAGAGTGAATGAAAACCGAAATCCAGCTCTTTTCAGAAGCGGGGTTTCGGTTTTTTTATGCGTATTTTTGTCAGAAGGGAATATCCATTTGAGCCAAATAGCAAATTCCATTCTGTTTTTTTATTTTGATGAGGCACCTGGAATTACCACGTCATCCATCAGTATGTAACGTGCTTCCTGGCGCGTGTATTGATCGATTAACGGCACAAGTCGCCGGAAATGCTCACTGGCACAATGTTCATCGAGAGCCGCGTGGTTTGGCCATTCTTCGATAAAAATAAAATGCCCCGGATCTTTTTCATCAATATAGAGGTCATAAGCAATGCATTGCGGCTCTTTCTTCGTCGCCGATATTAGCTCACGGTACAAAGGGAGAACGGTTTCAATATACTCAGGTTTGATGAAATCTTCGGCAATTACCTTTAACATGCAGCCTCCTGGCAGAAAACGAATGCACACTATGTGATGAAGATATATTTAGGGCAAGACGCCACAGTGTTATATCGGTCGGTGAGTGAGTTATCTCAGCTATTAATCCGATGATCCGCTTAACTGTGATCCATCTCACCTCCCGGCAACCAAAATCTCCTGCGACTCAACGCCGTCCTCTATCTGTTTCGCCACCTTTTGTAAGGCCGGAAGATGTTTTTCCGCGGCCTGTTCGATGGTCATGGCGCTGGCCATATACACCAGATTCAGGCAGCCGATCACCCGCTGTTCACTGCGAATGGGGACGGCGATAGAGGCGATTTTCTCCTCCTGATCCCAACCGCGAAAGTTCTGGCCAAAACCGTCTTTTCGCGCACGGCTCAAAATGGCGTCGAGCTTCAGCGGTTCGCGCGCCAACTGGAACTCATCTCCCGGTCGTGAAGCCAGCATTTCAATCAGTTCCTGACGTTCATTCTCCGGGCTAAATGCCAGCCAGGTCAGGCCGGATGCGGTTTTCAGCAGCGGCAAACGACGCCCGACCATCGCCCGATGAAACGACAGGCGGCTGAAGCGATGGGTGGTTTCACGCACCACCATCGCGTCCACATCCAGCGTGGAAACGTCGGTCGGCCAGATGACCTCGCGCAGCAAATCTCCCAACAGCGGGGCGGCGAGCGCAGAAATCCACTGCTCGTCACGAAATCCCTCACTGAGCTGACGGACCTTAATGGTTAAGCGAAAGCTGTCATCGGACAGACTGCGCCGGACGTAACCCTCATCCTGCAGGGTTTCCAGTAGTCGCCTGACCGTGGTGCGGTGCAGGCCGCTCAGCTCTGCCAGCAGGCCAACGCTGGCCCCGCCGTCGAGACGATTTAACATATTTAATAACATTAGTCCGCGTGTTAACCCGCGCACGGTTTTGTATTCAGTACCGTCGTCACTTTTCATATTTATTGACAAATCTACAGTTAAAACAACGTTGTGCACTTAGTGCACATCCAGGCATGTTTTGATTGTAGCGCAAAAACTCACTTCTATACTGACCGCACAATAAAAAATTATTTACATTCTTTTAACAAAAAACAATTGCGCCTCACTAGGGTATGCAATTGCATTTTGTCCGAGTAGTGAGGTTCTGAAATGACAACAATAAATCCAGATATCCAACCCGCTGTGCAGCACACCGTGCAGGTAGCGATTGCCGGAGCCGGTCCGGTAGGGCTGATGATGGCGAACTATCTTGGCCAGATGGGCATTGAGGTGTTGGTGGTGGAGAAGCTCGATACCCTTATCGACTATCCTCGCGCCATCGGCATTGACGATGAAGCGCTGCGCACCATGCAGTCCGTCGGTCTGGTCGAAAATGTTCTGCCGCACACCACGCCGTGGCATGCGATGCGCTTTCTCACCCCGAAAGGGCGCTGTTTTGCTGATATCCAGCCGATGACTGACGAATTTGGCTGGTCGCGCCGCAACGCGTTTATTCAGCCGCAGGTGGACGCGGTGATGCTGGAAGGGCTGTCGCGTTTTCCCAACGTGCGCTGCCTGTTCTCCCGCGAACTGGAAGCCTTCAGCCAGCAAAATGGTGAAGTGACGTTGAACCTGAAAGCGCCGGATGGCCAGCGTGAAACGGTGAAAGCTCAGTGGCTGGTGGCCTGCGACGGTGGGGCCAGCAACGTCAGACGTTCGCTGAATGTGCCATTTGAAGGCAAAACCGCGCCGAATCAGTGGATTGTGGTGGATATTGCTAACGATCCGCTCAGCACGCCGCATGTGTATCTGTGCTGCGATCCGGTGCGCCCGTATGTCTCCGCCGCGCTGCCGCACGCGGTGCGCCGCTTTGAATTTATGGTAATGCCAGGGGAAACCGAAGCGCAGCTCAGCGAACCGCAGAATATGCGCCAGCTTTTGAGCAAAGTGCTGCCGAACCCGGACAACGTCGAGCTGATCCGCCAGCGCGTATATACCCATAACGCACGTCTGGCCGAACGTTTTCGCATTGATCGCGTGCTGCTGGCGGGCGATGCGGCGCACATTATGCCGGTCTGGCAGGGGCAGGGGTACAACAGTGGCATGCGCGATGCCTTCAATCTGGCGTGGAAACTGGCGCTGGTGATTGAGGGTAAAGCCGGTGATGCGCTGTTGGATACCTACCAGCAGGAACGCCGCGACCACGCCAAAGCGATGATCGATCTCTCGGTGACCGCAGGCAACGTACTTGCGCCGCCGAAACGCTGGCACGGCGCGGTGCGCGACGGGGTTTCCTGGCTGCTGAACTACATTCCGCCGGTCAAACGCTACTTCCTTGAAATGCGCTTTAAGCCGATGCCGCAGTACCACGCTGGGGCGCTGGTGCGTGAAGGCGACGCGAGAACCTCTCCCGTTGGCAAGATGTTTATCCAGCCGAAGGTAACGCTGGAATCAGGTGAAGTGACGCTGCTCGACAACGTCATCGGACCGAATTTCGCGGTGATCGGTTGGGGCTGTAACCCGCTGTGGGGCATGAGCGAGGCGCAGATCCAACAGTGGCAGGCGCTGGGGGCGCAGTTTATCCTGGTGGTGCCGGATACACAGATACAAACCGATCAGGATAACCACGACGGCGTTACCCGCATTGGCGATACGCAAAACCGCCTGCGCACGTGGTTTGCCCAGCACAACGCCGCGCTGGTGGTGATACGCCCGGACCGCTTTGTGGCCGCCATCGCCATTCCGCAAACCCTGGGCAGTACCCTGAATAAACTGGCGTCGGTGATGACGCTCACCCGCGTTAATGCCCACATTCCCGCTGAAAAGGTGGCCTGATATGCACGCTTATCTTCACTGTCTTTCCCACTCGCCGCTGGTGGGTTACGTCGACCCTGCGCAGGCCGTGCTCGACGAGGTTAACGGTGTGATCGCCAGCGCCCGGGCACGTATTGCGGCGTTCGACCCTGAACTGGTGGTGCTGTTTGCCCCCGATCACTACAACGGATTTTTCTACGACGTGATGCCGCCGTTCTGTTTAGGCGTAGGCGCTACGGCGATCGGCGATTTCGGTAGCGCGGCGGGGGAACTGCCGGTGCCGACAGATCTCGCTGAAGCCTGCGCCCACGCGGTAATGAAAAGCGGCATCGATCTCGCCGTGTCCTACAACATGCAGGTCGATCACGGCTTCGCGCAGCCGCTGGAGTTTTTGCTCGGCGGTCTGGATAACGTGCCGGTGCTGCCGGTGTTTATTAACGGCGTCGCCACGCCGCTGCCGGGCTTTCAGCGTACCCGCATGCTCGGTGAAGCGATTGGCCGATTCGCCAGCTCGCTGAATCAGCGTGTGCTGTTTTTAGGCTCCGGCGGCCTGTCGCATCAGCCGCCGGTCCCGGAGCTGGCGAAGGCTGATGCCCATATGCGCGACCGCCTGCTCGGCAGCGGCAAACAACTGCCTGAAAACGAGCGCGAGCTGCGCCAGCAGCGGGTGATCAGCGCCGCCGAGAAGTTTGTGGCCGATCAACACACGCTGCATCCGCTTAATCCTGTCTGGGATAACCGCTTTATGACGCTGCTTGAACAGGGGCGTTTGCAGGAGCTGGACGCGGTCAGTAACGAAGAACTGTCCGCGATGGCGGGCAAATCAACGCACGAAGTTAAAACCTGGGTTGCTGCCTTCGCCGCTATTTCTGCCTTTGGCAACTGGCGCAGCGAAGGCCGTTATTACCGCCCGATCCCAGAGTGGATCGCTGGATTCGGCTCCCTGAGCGCCACCACACAGAACTGAAACAGAACTGAATATGCAGGAGAACATCATGACTTACCAACCGCAAACCGAAGCCGCAACCAGTCGTTTTCTGCAGGTGCAGGAAGCAGGCGAAACGCTGCGCGTGCATTTCAATGACTGTGGGCAGGGCGAAGAGACCGTCGTGCTGTTGCATGGATCTGGTCCGGGGGCGACGGGCTGGGCGAACTTCAGCCGCAATATCGATCCGCTGGTGGAGGCTGGATACCGGGTGATCCTGCTGGATTGTCCTGGCTGGGGCAAAAGCGATGGCATCGTTAACCGCGGTTCGCGATCCGATCTTAATGCTCGCATCCTGAAAAGCGTGGTCGATCAGTTGGATATTCAGAAAATCCATCTGCTGGGCAATTCGATGGGGGGCCACAGTGCCGTGGCGTTCACCCTGAGCTGGCCGGAGCGTGTGGGCAAGCTGGTGCTGATGGGCGGCGGGACGGGGGGCATGAGCCTGTTTACCCCGATGCCGACCGAAGGCATCAAGCGCCTGAATCAGCTGTACCGCGAACCGACCATCGAGAACCTGAAGCTGATGATGAAGATCTTTGTCTTCGACACCAGCGACCTGACCGAGGCGCTGTTTGAGGCGCGTCTGAATAACATGCTGTCGCGTCGCGATCACCTGGAAAACTTTGTCCGCAGCCTTGAAGCCAACCCGAAACAGTTTCCGGATTTCAGCCCGCGCCTGGGGGAAATCAAAGCCCAGACTCTGATTGTCTGGGGACGCAACGACCGCTTCGTGCCGATGGACGCCGGCCTGCGCCTGCTCTCCGGGATTGCCGGGTCTGAGCTGCACATCTACCGCGACTGCGGGCACTGGGCACAGTGGGAACATGCGGATGCTTTTAACCAGTTGGTGCTGAACTTCCTCGCACGCCCTTAAGGAACGGACATGACGAATCTTAATCTTGAGCAGTTAGCCGCCGATTTACGTCAGGCTGAGGAAAAAGGGGACGCTATCGCCCCGCTGCGTGAACTGATCGGCGTGGATAACGCCGAAGCGGCCTACGCCATTCAGCGTATCAATGTGCAGTATGACGTGGCGCGAGGGCGTCGCGTCGTCGGGCGCAAAGTGGGGCTGACGCACCCGAAAGTGCAACAGCAGCTGGGCGTCGATCAGCCGGACTTCGGCACGCTGTTCGCCGACATGTGCTACGGCGACAACGACACCATTGCGTTTGCCCGCGTGCTACAACCGCGTATTGAAGCGGAGATTGCGCTGGTGCTGAACCGCGATCTGCCCAATGTCGATACCACCTTTGACGAGCTGTACAACGCCATCGAGTGGGTGCTACCCGCGCTGGAAGTGGTCGGCAGCCGTATTCGCGACTGGTCGATCAAGTTTGTTGATACCGTGGCGGATAACGCCTCCTGTGGCGTGTATGTGGTCGGCGGCCCGGCACAACATCCGGCAGGGTTAGATCTGAAAAACTGCGCGATGAAAATGACGCGCAATAACGAAGAGGTTTCCAGCGGGCGCGGTAGCGAATGTCTGGGACATCCGATCAACGCCGCCGTGTGGCTGGCGCGCAAAATGGCCAGCCTCGGCGAGCCGCTGCGTGCCGGGGACATTATTCTCACCGGGGCGTTAGGCCCGATGGTGGCGGTGAATGCGGGCGATCGTTTCGAAGCCCATATCGACGGTATTGGTTCAGTTGCCGCCACCTTTTCAGCGGCGGTTACAAAAGGAAGTCAGTCATGAGTAAGCGTAAAGTCGCCATTATCGGCTCTGGCAACATCGGCACCGATTTGATGATTAAAATTCTGCGTCACGGCGTACGTCTGGAGATGGCGGTGATGGTGGGGATTGATCCGCAATCCGACGGTCTGGCACGCGCCCGGCGTATGGGCGTTGCCACCACCCATGAAGGGGTGACGGGGCTTCTTGCGATGCCAGAATTCGCTGAAATCGACATCGTGTTTGATGCCACCAGCGCGGGCGCGCACGTGAAAAATGACGCCGCGCTGCGCGCCGTAAAACCGGGGATCCGTCTGATCGACCTGACGCCCGCAGCGATCGGCCCGTACTGCGTCCCGGTGGTGAACCTGGAGGCTAACGTTGACCAACAGAACGTCAATATGGTGACCTGCGGCGGGCAGGCGACCATCCCGATGGTGGCGGCGGTTTCTCGCGTGGCAAAAGTCCATTACGCCGAAATTATCGCCTCGATCGCCAGTAAATCTGCGGGACCGGGCACCCGCGCCAATATCGACGAGTTTACCGAAACCACCTCGAAGGCGATTGAAGTGGTGGGGGGCGCGGCTAAAGGCAAAGCCATTATCGTACTTAACCCGGCTGAGCCGCCGCTGATGATGCGCGACACGGTGTATGTGTTGAGCGAAGCGGCCTCCCAGCTTGAAGTTGAAGCGTCGATTAATGACATGGCGGCGGCGGTGCAGGCGTATGTGCCAGGCTATCGCCTGAAACAGCGCGTCCAGTTTGAAGTCATCCCGCAGGATAAACCGGTGAATCTGCCGGGTATTGGTCAGTTTTCCGGGCTGAAAACCGCGGTGTATCTGGAAGTAGAAGGCGCGGCGCACTATTTACCCGCCTACGCGGGCAACCTCGACATTATGACTTCCAGCGCGCTGGCGACCGCTGAGCTGATGGCGCAGTCACTCACCCGTCAGGCAGGAGAAGCAGCATGAACGGTAAAAAACTCTATATCTCTGACGTGACCCTGCGCGACGGTATGCATGCGATTCGTCACCAGTATTCGCTGGAAAACGTACGCCAGATTGCCAAAGCGCTGGACGACGCGCGGGTTGATTCCATTGAGGTGGCCCACGGCGACGGTTTACAAGGTTCCAGCTTTAACTACGGCTTTGGCGCGCACAGCGATCTCGAGTGGATTGAAGCGGCAGCAGACGTGGTCAAACACGCAAAGATCGCCACGCTGTTGCTGCCGGGCATCGGCACTCTTCATGACCTGAAAAACGCGTATCAGGCCGGCGCGCGAGTGGTGCGCGTGGCGACCCACTGCACCGAAGCGGACGTGTCGGCCCAGCATATTCAGTACGCGCGTGAGCTCGGCATGGATACCGTCGGCTTTCTGATGATGAGCCATATGACCACGCCGGAGAATCTGGCGCAGCAGGCGAAGCTGATGGAAAACTACGGCGCGACGTGTATCTACGTGGTCGATTCCGGCGGGGCGATGAATATGAGCGATATTCGCGCCCGCTTCCGCGCCCTGAAAGCGGTGCTGAAGCCGGAGACAGAAACCGGAATGCATGCGCATCACAACCTGAGTCTCGGCGTGGCGAACTCGATTGCCGCGGTGGAAGAGGGCTGCGACCGTATCGACGCCAGCCTGGCGGGTATGGGCGCTGGCGCGGGCAACGCGCCGCTGGAAGTGTTTATCGCCGCTGCGGATAAGCTCGGCTGGCAGCACGGCACCGATCTGTATGCGCTGATGGACGCCGCCGACGATCTGGTGCGTCCACTGCAGGACCGTCCGGTGCGGGTGGATCGCGAAACGCTGGCACTGGGCTATGCCGGGGTGTACTCCAGCTTCCTGCGTCACTGCGAAGTGGCGGCGGCGCGTTATGGCCTGAGCGCGGTCGATATTCTGGTTGAACTGGGCAAACGCCGAATGGTGGGCGGCCAGGAAGATATGATCGTCGACGTGGCGCTGGATCTGCGCAATAGCAAATAAAAATGATTACGCGGCTGGCAACGTATCAGCCGCGACTCACCTGCATCGTGACCTCAGAGGTACATCTTATGACTACCCGTACCCCCACATCTTACCGCCTGACGTTAACCGTCGGGCTTTGCTTTTTAGTTGCCCTGATGGAAGGGCTGGATCTACAGGCCGCCGGGATCGCTGCCGTCGGTATCGCCCAGGCGTTTGCGCTGGATAAAATGCAGATGGGCTGGATCTTCAGTGCGGGCATTCTCGGGCTGCTGCCCGGCGCGCTGGTGGGCGGCATGCTGGCCGATCGCTATGGCCGCAAGCGTATTCTTATTGCCTCCGTGGCGCTGTTCGGCCTGTTCTCGCTGGCGACGGCGATTTCCTGGGATTTCTCGTCGCTGTTGTTTGCCCGTCTGATGACCGGCGTCGGGTTGGGCGCGGCGTTGCCGAATCTGATCGCGCTGACCTCCGAAGCGGCGGGCCCGCGTTTTCGCGGTACGGCGGTGAGTCTGATGTACTGCGGCGTGCCGATTGGCGCGGCGTTAGCGGCGGCGCTCGGGTTTAGCGGTCTGGCCGCCGCCTGGCAAACGGTGTTCTGGGTTGGCGGAGTGATCCCGCTGCTGCTGGTGCCGTTGTTGATGCGCTGGCTGCCGGAATCACAGGTTTATGCCCAGCAAACGCAGGTGGCCGCCGCGCCGTTGCGCGCCCTGTTCGCACCCGCTACCGCCACCGCCACGCTGTTGCTGTGGCTGTGCTATTTCTTCACCCTGCTGGTGGTGTATATGCTGATCAACTGGCTGCCGATGCTGCTGGTGGAGCAGGGCTTTCAGCCCTCGCAGGCGGCTGGCGTGATGTTTGCTCTGCAAATCGGCGCGGCCAGCGGCACGTTAATTCTCGGGGCGTTAATGGACAAACTGCGCCCGGTGGTCATGTCGCTTCTGATCTACACCGGGATGTTGGCTTCGCTGCTGGCGCTGGGGACGGTGTCGTCATTGAGCGGTATGCTGATGGCTGGATTTGTGGCGGGGATGTTTGCCACTGGAGGACAAAGCGTGCTGTATGCGCTGGCTCCGCTGTTTTACAGTACGCAGATCCGCGCGACAGGCGTGGGTACCGCCGTCGCCGTTGGGCGTCTGGGGGCGATGAGCGGCCCGCTGCTGGCAGGAAAAATGTTAGCGCTCGGCACTGGAACGGTAGGCGTGATGGCAGCTTCTGCGCCGGGCATTTTACTGGCAGGGCTGGCGGTATTTTTCCTGATGAGCCGTAAATCGCAGATGCCGATCCCGACCAGTGGCTCATAAGCAATCGTTCGGTTGTATGAGTGGGGAGATACGGTTCCCACTTCCGGGTGAACGCCAGCCGGCGATGACGTTGCCAGAGTTTATATAAAGCCTGGCAACGGAGGCGTTATGAGCTGGCGGCCCTTTTTATATTTGATAATTAACCCCCACCCGGTATTAAGCGCCCGGCGCGGTCATCTGCGTCTGGTGCAGGGTTGACTTTGCATTGTGTTAACAAACGCGGTATAACACACCTTCTTTGGATGTTTAGATGTCCATACGTTTAGAAGGTTATATGCAAACAACACAACAAAATGCGCCACTGAAGCGCACGATGAAAACGCGTCACCTGATTATGCTCTCCTTAGGCGGCGTGATTGGCACAGGGTTATTCTTCAATACCGGCTACATCATCTCCACTACCGGGGCCGCGGGAACGCTGCTGGCCTATCTGATTGGCGCGCTGGTGGTCTGGCTGGTTATGCAGTGTCTGGGCGAGCTGTCGGTCGCGATGCCGGAGACCGGGGCGTTTCACGTCTATGCCGCGCGCTATCTCGGCCCGGCGACGGGGTATACCGTGGCCTGGCTCTACTGGCTGACCTGGACCGTGGCGCTTGGTTCGAGTTTTACCGCTGCCGGATTCTGTATGCAGTACTGGTTTCCGTTGGTGCCAGTATGGGTCTGGTGCGTGGTGTTCTGTGTGATTATTTTTGGCCTGAACGTTATCTCCACGCGCTTTTTTGCCGAAGGGGAGTTCTGGTTCTCGTTGGTGAAAGTAGTCACTATCATCGCCTTTATTATCCTCGGCGGGGCGGCGATTTTTGGCTTTATCCCGATGCAGGATGGCTCGCCCGCGCCGGGGCTAAGTAATATCACAGCGGAAGGTTGGTTCCCGCATGGTGGCTTACCGATCCTGATGACTATGGTGGCGGTGAACTTTGCTTTTTCGGGAACTGAGCTTATCGGTATTGCCGCCGGTGAAACGGAAAATCCGCGCAAGGTGATCCCGGTGGCGATTCGTACCACCATCGCGCGACTGATTATTTTCTTTATCGGTACCGTTTTTGTGCTGGCGGCGCTGATCCCGATGCAGCAGGCGGGCGTGGAGAAAAGCCCGTTTGTGCTGGTATTTGAGAAGGTAGGTATTCCTTACGCTGCCGATATTTTTAACTTCGTGATCCTGACAGCCATTCTTTCTGCGGCGAACTCCGGGCTGTATGCCTCCGGGCGCATGCTCTGGTCGTTGTCGAATGAACGTACGCTGCCAGCCTGTTTTGCGCGAGTAACGAAAAAAGGCGTGCCGCTGACGGCGCTGTCGGTCAGTATGCTCGGCGGCGTACTGGCGCTGTTTTCCAGCGTGGTGGCCCCGGACACGGTATTTGTCGCGCTGTCGGCAATCTCCGGGTTTGCGGTGGTGGCGGTGTGGCTGAGCATCTGCGCCTCGCACTTTGTTTTTCGCCGCCGTCATCTGCAACAGGGTAAGGCATTGAGTGCATTACATTATCGTGCGCCGTGGTATCCGCTGGTGCCGGTATTGGGATTTGTGTTGTGCCTGGTGGCCTGTGTAGGGCTGGCATTCGATCCAGCGCAGAGAATTGCGTTGTGGTGCGGGTTACCGTTTGTTGCGTTGTGCTATGGTGCATATTTCCTTACTCAACCCCGTAACGCAAAACAGGAGCCAGAACATGTCGCAGAATAATCCGTTACGCGCTCTCCTTGAGAAACAGGATGTCCTGTTACTGGATGGCGCGATGGCGACGGAGCTGGAAGCGCGAGGGTGTAACTTAGCCGACAGCCTGTGGTCAGCCAAAGTGCTGGTAGAAAACCCGGAGCTTATCCGCGAAGTGCATCTTGATTATTACCGGGCGGGGGCGCAATGCGCGATCACCGCCAGCTATCAGGCGACACCGGCGGGATTTGCCGCGCGAGGCCTGGATGAAGCGCAGTCGAAAGCGCTGATTGGCAAAAGCGTGGAGCTGGCGCGTAAAGCGCGTGAAGCGTATCTGGCAGAGAACCCGCAAGCGGGCACGCTGTTGGTGGCGGGATCTGTCGGACCTTACGGCGCGTATCTGGCGGACGGCTCTGAATACCGTGGCGATTACCAGCGCAGCGCCGAGGCGTTCCAGGCGTTTCATCGCCCGCGCGTGGAAGCATTGCTGGATGCCGGGGCCGATCTGCTGGCCTGCGAAACCCTGCCGAATTTTGTCGAGATTGGCGCACTGGCTGAGCTGTTGACCGCGTACCCGCGTGCGCGTGCCTGGTTCTCATTTACTCTGCGTGACAGCGAGCACCTGAGCGACGGTACGCCGCTGCGTGACGTGGTCGCGTTGCTGGCGGATTATCCGCAGGTGGTGGCGTTAGGTATTAACTGCATTGCGCTGGAAAACACCACCGCTGCGTTGCTGCATTTACACGGCTTAACGGCGCTGCCGCTGGTGGTGTATCCGAATTCGGGCGAGCAGTACGATGCCGCGAGCAAAACCTGGCATCATCACGGTGAGTCTTGTGCGCAACTGGCGGATTATCTGCCACAGTGGCAGGCCGCTGGCGCACGATTGATTGGCGGGTGCTGTCGCACCACGCCTGCGGATATTGCCGCGTTAAAAGTTCAGGCCCAGGCCCGATAAGACGTAAGCCGCCATCGGGCATTTTTTGCCAGATGGCGATACGGTATGAACCGGAAACATGGGTAACACTTTATGCCGCATCCGCCAGCACAAACATGCCGTACGGATGGATTTCGAGATAATACTGCTCGCCGACGTCCGGCTGCAGACGCGTAGCGTTGACCTGCAATAAAATCTCCTGTCCGTGCCACTCCATCGTGACCTCATATTGGGGGCCCATATACGCGACATGGCTGATTACGCAGCGTTGGCTCTCTTCGCCGCGGTCGCTGAGCGTGATCGCTTCCGGGCGCACGCCTACCATGCCCTCGCCTTGATCGCTAAAGTGCAGTGGGCGCGGCAGATGATAGCCGTAGATATCAACGTATCTGTCGCTGAAGGTGGCCGGGAACAGGTTGGCATCGCCCATAAAGCTCGCCATAAAGCGGGAGGCGGGCTGGCGATAGAGATCCTGCGGCGAGCCGATCTGCATGATGTGTCCCTTGTTCATCACCAGTACGGTATCGGAAACCGCAAAGGCTTCGCTTTGATCGTGGGTGACGTACAGCGAGGTGATATCAAACTGCTTTTGCAGCTCGCGGATCTTGTCGCGCATACTGCGACGCAGGTTGGCGTCCAGGTTACTTAACGGTTCATCAAACAGCAGCACTTTCGGTTTGAGGATCAACGCACGGGCCAGCGCCACGCGCTGCTGCTGACCGCCGGAGATCTGATCGACAAAGCGGTCTTCAAATCCTTCCAGATCCACCATCGCCAGCGCCTCTTTGACGCGGGTTTTCACCTCCGCGCGCGACACGCCGAGCATCTTTAGGCCATAACCGACGTTCTCCCCTAACGACATGTGCGGGAACAGGGCATATGACTGAAACACCATACAGATATCGCGCTGCTGAATAGAACGATGGGTAACGTCTTCGCCATCAATGAAAATTTGTCCTTCGCTTGGTTTTTCCAGCCCGGCAACCAGACGCAAGATGGTGGTTTTACCGCAGCCGGACGGGCCGAGCAGCGTGACCATTTGCCCCTGCGGAATGGTGAGATTGATATTGTCGATAACCGTGTTGCTGCCAAATCGTTTAGTGACGTTGCGCAGTTCAACGAAATTTTTCTGAGTCATAGTGCGCTCCATTACGCCTGGTTTTTGGCTTTTGAACGGGAGGTACGTGATTCACCGATCAGCCAGTCAAAGATGAAAATAATCGCCAGCATCACCACGATCAAAATGGAACCGTAGGCAATCGCCACGCCGTATTCGCCGTCTTCTACGCGGTTCAGGATGTAGGCCGTGGCCACGCGGGTATCCGGCGTGACGAGGAACACAATGGCGCTGACGGTGGTAATGGCGCGCACAAAGCTGTAGATCAGCGCTGAGAGGATCGCCGGGCGCAGCAGCGGCAACAGGATGTGCGTAATGGTGCGCAGGGAACCGGCGCGCAGACTGAGCGAGGCTTCATCCAGCGATTTATCGATTTGGCCTAAGCCCGCAATGCCCGCCCGGATACCGACCGGGACGTTACGCATCACCATTGAGATAATCACGATGGCGGCGGTGCCGGTGAGGTATACCGGGGCGCTGTTAAAGGCCAGAATGTACGATACGCCCGCTACGGTGCCCGGAACGGCAAAGCACAGCATAGTGGTGAACTCGATGGTCTTTTTGCCTTTAAACTGCTGACGCACCACAACCCATGCGATCAGCAGGCCGAAGATAGCGGTGATCGGCGCGGCAATCCCGGCGTAGAGCAGGGTGTCGAGCAGTGAAGGCCACGCGCCGTCGCTCATTCCCTGACCGAACAGTTTGGTAAAGTTCGCCAGCGTCAGGGTGTAGTCCACGCCCCAGTTAACGGTGAAACTGCCGTAGAAAATGCTGCCATAGAGCAGGGCGTTAAAGGCAATCCACACCGCCAGCAGCGCGACCACGCTCCATACCAGCGTTACCGGCAGCGGCTGCACGTCGCCCCGATAGGATTTACCAGAAACGGTGACGTACGAGCGTTTACCAATCCACATGTACTGCACGCAGAACACCAGCAGCGAGAACAGCAACAGGAAGGCACCCAGCGTACTGGCGGCCTGGTAGTCGAGCTGGGAACCGGTGATGTAGAAGTAGATTTGCGTTGCCAGCACATCGAAGTTACCGCCAAGCACCAGCGGGTTACTGAAGTCGGCCAGCGACTGCACCACCACAATTAAAAAGGCGTTTGCCAGTGCCGGTTTTAGCAGCGGGACAAACACGCCGTTAAAGGTTTGCCAGCGGCTGGCGCGCAGGGTGTATGACGCCTCCTCCAGCGACGGATGAATGGTTTTGATCGCCCCGTCGAGGATCATAAACGCCATCGGAGTGAAGGCCAGCACCTGCGCCAGCCAGATGCCGGTAAAACCGTACAGCCAGTTGGTGTTGGTCAAACCAAACCATTCGACCATAAATTCGGTGATGTAACCGGAGCGTCCCATCATCAGCGTTACGCCTAAACCCACAACAAACGGCGGGGTGACGATCGGCAGAATCGAGAAAATACGTCCGATAATGGCGCTGCGTTTCGCAATGCGGGTGGTGTAGATAGCCAGCACCAGGCCAAAGAAGGTACAGCCGACGCCGACGGCAATCGACAGCATAATCGAGTTGAGGATCACCTGAATGATATGCGCCTGCGACAGCACATTCATAAACGCCAGCGGAGCAAATTCCCCGGCGTCGTTGGTGAACATCGGAATGAAAATAGCGATACTTGGCCAGACGATAAAAATACCGATCAGCGCGACAATCGCGGTGAGCGAGCCGATGACGAAACGGTCGCCGCCCAGCCATTCCAGACGGGTGAGCGCCAGGGTCATGATCGCGCCAAGTGCCACAAACAGCACGATGGTGGCATAGCCTAAGCCGCGTCCCTCAATAGTCGCGCTGGCGACGATAAACGCCATACAGAAAAACGCCCAGCCCGCGTCAAAATAATGGCGGCTGCGCTGTTCGCGTCTGGCTTCATGGAACGGGCGCACCAGCAGCAGGCTTGGCAGCAGATACCAGAGCCAACTGATATTGAACTGTGACCAGCTGTAGGCGGCGAGAATTTCTTCGCGCGTCGACTCAAGCAGACCGTAGTCCAGGCTCCAGCTCGGCAGCAGGGCAAACGCCAGCCAGCCGAGTAAAATCCAAAGAAATATCGCATCCCGTTTTTTCACGGGATGGAGTGCAAGTGTGTGTGACATAGCGGTTCCGGTATTTCAGGCCGGATATGGCGTTAAGGCCTTATCCGGCAAATGAACGCAAATCTGGGGTTATTTACCCATCTTCACTTCGCTGACCCACTTATTGATCAGGGCTTTACGCACGTCGGTCGAGCCGTACTTATCCATGTCGTAATTGATAAGCTTCAGGTCGTCGAGCTTCAGCGAGTTAGGGGACGTCTCGGCGGTGGTGTTGGTCAGGATCTGATAGGATTTACCTTTCTTCCACGCCAGCTCCTGCGCGTCTTTCGACAGTACCCAGTCAACGAACAGTTTGGCGTTATCGAGGTTACGCGCGCCTTTCAGGATGCTGACACCGCCGATTTCATAACCGGTACCTTCGCACGGTGAGACAAGTTCCAGCGGTGCACCCTGTTCTTTTTCCAGCGAGTAGTCGTGCAAGAAACCGATGCCGATAGCCGTTTCGCCACGGGCGGCGTTACGCGCCGGGGCAATGCCGGATTTGGTGTACTGGGAGACGTTGGCGTTGAGCTGTTTCAGGTAGTCAAAGGCCTGATCTTCCCCCCACAGTTGGGCAAAAGTCGCCAGTGCGGTATAGGCGGTACCGGAGCTTTGCGGATCAGCAATCTGGATTTCGCCTTTGTATTCCGGTTTGGTCAGATCCTTCCAGCATTTTGGCACCGGTAGGTTTTTCTCTTTCAGGCGCTGGGTATTGACGCCAAAGCCCAGAATACCGACATAAACCGCCGAGGAGAGGTTGCCTTTCACTTTTGCCGGATCGCGAAACTTCTCCATGATTTGTTCGAGGTTTGGTGATTTATACGGCTGCAGCAGCCCCATTTCACCGGCCTGGGACTGTGGATCCAGCGTACCACCGTACCAGACATCCGCTTGCGGGTTTTTCTTCTCGGCATCCACTTTCGCCAGCGTACTGCCTGAGCCGTTGCGAATGAATGAAGTCTTCACATCATATTTTTCACCGAAGGCTTTGGTTTCGGTTTCGCACATTTCGTTGGTGGCGCTGCAATACACCACCAGACGACCCTGCGCCTGAGCTGCACTGCTGAAGGCTGCCAGCGTCAGAGCGGAGGCAATTAGGGTAGAGGTAAGCGTCAGTTTCATTGTTTTATCCTTTGACTGAGAGAAGGGGGAATGCCCGCAATGAGCAATGGCATCAGCAATAACCCCATAAAGACAGCGGCAACCGAGAGCAAACTGAACATTCCCGACCAGCCGTAGTGTTCTATGACCAGCGACAGCGGCCAACCCGCCAGCGCGGCCCCCAGATAGGCGAACAGCCCGAGAAAACCAGTAATTGAACCTGCCGCCGCTTTATGTCCGCATTCCACGGCCGCGAGGCCAATTAGCATCTGTGGGCCAAACACAAAAAAGCCCACGGTAAAGAAACACACTGCCAGTAGCGCGTAGTGGTGCACCGGTGCCAGCCACAGCGCGGCGACGGAGACCATCAGCCCCAGTGTGAACAGCAAAATCATTGGCGCACGCTGACCGCTGAACAGCAGATCCGATCCCCATCCGGCAAACAGCGCCCCCAGCAAGCCACCGACTTCAAACAGCATTACCGTGGCATTGGCGCTGAGCAGGTTCACACCGTGGCTTTCCGTCAGCCAGATGTTGCCCCAGTCGTTGAGCGCAATGCGGATCAAATAGACCAACACATATGACACGCCGAGTAGCCAGATCATCGGGTTCTTCAGCATGGTGGTGCGTAACATTTGCCACAGTCCCATCGGCGGGCTTTGCTGCTCCTGACGCAACTCCAGCGGGTCTTGCCGCCATTCCCCAACCGTGGGTAAGCCTTCTTCCCGGGGCGTGCCTTTCAGTTGCAGGGTGAGCCAGACGCCTAACGCCATGCTGATTATTCCTGGAGTCAGCATGGCTGCCTGCCAACCCCACCAGTGGGCGGCAAAGGCGCTAATCAGCGGGATGATGGCCCCACCGATGTTGATCGACATATTCCAGCAGCCCCACCAGAAGCCGCGTTCGTTGCGCGAGTACCAGTGAGTCAGTAGTCGGGCGCAGGGCGGCCAGCCCCAGCCCTGAAAAAATCCGTTCAGCGTCCAGACCACCAGGAGCAGCGTCAGCGATTCACCAAAGGCGAACAGCACGTTTAAAACGCCGGTGGCAAACAGGCCAATGCCCATAAACGCGCGCTGTCCGTGGCTGTCGTGCCATAGCCCGGCGGTGAATTTCGACAGGCCATAGGTCAGATAAAACAGCGATCCCAGCAGGCCGATATCGCCTTTATCCAGACCCAGATCCGTTTGCAGCGCCGGGAGGACGTAGTTAACGCTTTTGCGCGTCAGATAAAACGCGGCGTACCCAATCACCATACACATCAGCAGCCGGGGGCGTAGCGCCCGGTATTGTTGGTCTGTTTCGCGTGATGCACGTGCATGCATGGCAGCCTCCGTTTGTGCTGACTATAGGAAAGTGAAAGCAAAATGGGATGAGATAAAGTCCGCAGTGACTAAGACTTTTTCCTGGTTAACGGCTGATTTGTTGCAAATTTGTGGGCAGGTTAACAATTACCCGCGTGCCGTTGTTCGATTCGAGCGTCAGTTCGCCGCCAAGGGCGCTGACCCGCTCACGCATCCCCTGGATACCGAACCCGGGGATTTTCTCTGCGAGAATACCTACACCGTTGTCAGCGACGTGCAGAAACACGCGGTGTTCCTGCTGGCGCAGCGTAATCGACACTTTGCTGGCGTCGGCATGTTTACAGACGTTATTGAGCAACTCCTGCAGCAGGCGATACAGTGTGAAACGCACCGTTTCATTTTCTGGCGTATTTTCAAGCTGATAGTCAAACCAACAGCGAATGCCGCGTTCGGCAAAGGCAAATTCATTCACCAGATGATGCAGTGCATCTTTAAAGGCCAGTTCATCGAGCGCGGGCGGTCGTAGCTGGCGCAGCAGTTGGCGGGTGGAGTGGTGAATGCGCCGGGCAAGGTCGTTGATCTGATTTGCCGCTTCAAGCGTTTGCTCGCGACCCGGCGCGCGCTTGACCAGTTGCGACTGAATTTGAATGGCTGTGATGTTCTGACCAATTTCGTCGTGTAGCTCCCGCGCCAGGCTTTTGCGCGTATTTTCCTCGGTGCGGATCAGTTGTTCGGTCAGCGCGCGTCGCGCTGCCAGTTCGGCTTCCAGACGCTGGCGATAATGGTGCAGGTTTTGCGCCAGATGCTGCTGGCGGCTGATAGCGATCCCCAGCCCTATGCCCAGCAGCGCCTGGGTGGCGAGGAAAATCTCCAGCTCCAGTAAATTGCTGAACCCGACGCCGATTTGCCGGGCGATGGTGATCATCATGCTGCCGAGCAGTCCGGACAACACGCCGCCCTGCCAGCCAAATTTCCACGCCATCACCACGTTTGGTAAGAACACTACGATTAGCAGCAGGCGCTCGATCTCAGGTGACAGCACCATCTGGGTACCTATGCCAATAATGAAAAACAGACTGCACCAGATGATAAGCGAGGTACGCAGGGGGGGATTGGTGGTATCCAGTCCGAGCAAATGATAGCGGTGCTGCTGGCGCAGAAATTCATAGATCAGATAGACAAACGGCGTCAGCAGCACGCCGCCGGTAAACGACGCCAGGCCAATTAACGTTGTCGGGCTTTGGATAAACGGTGAAAGCAGGAGGGTATTGAGCAATGACGTGATCGTCACCGCGGCCAACAGCAGCGTTAAGCGCTGCCAGTAAAGAGGGAAGCGGTGCCAGTATGACTGGCCGATACTCGCCGGTATCAGGCTAATCAACGGCGCAACTAGCAGGATATAGCCATTCACTAATTGCTCGCTGTGCAGCCAGAACAGCATCAGCACCGGCGGCAGTACCAGCGCAGGCCAGTAACGGCGAGAAAGCAGGATTAGCAGGGCGAGATAGACGCCGTGCGGCAGGAATAGCGCTGCCTGCTGGCCGTTGTGGGTCAGGTAAAACCCCAGCGTCCACAGCATCAGCCAGCCCGATCCCCAGGCCAGCAGAATAAACAGAGAAATAACCCAATGACGAAGGCTGCGTGACATTAATGCCCCGTTAGCAACTGGTGGTCGAGTGCAAAATGCACCAGATCGATGGTGCTGTGGCATTGCAGTTTGCCCAGCACGTTCGCACGATGAACGTGCACCGTTTTATGGCTGAGGTCGAGCTTGAAAGCGATCTCTTTTACGCTGTCGCCTTTGACCAGCAGATCAAACACTTCGCGCTCGCGCGGGGTCAGTACCTCCAGTACCTGCGCGGGCTGTTCGCCGCCGCGTAGCGCCCGTAGCGCGTCGGCGCACAGGTAATGCCCGCCCATACCAACCGATCGTACCGCCTGCACCAGTTCCTCTGGCCCGCAACGTTTGGTCAGATAACCGCTGGCACCGGCATCCAGTGCGCTTTGCACAAACGTGGGTGAGTCATAGATGCTGAGAATAATGGCGCGAAAACCGGGCTTTTGCGCCCGCAGTCGTTTTAACAGGCTCAGGCCATTTTCATCCGGCATGGCGATATCCATCACCGCAACGTTGACGTCATCATGCAGTAATGCAGGCCACGCCTGTGCCGCGCTGCTGTACTGGCCAGCAACGTTGAGATCGTCTTCGAGACTGAGTAATTGCGCAAAGCCGGAACGCACCACCACATGGTCATCCACCAGCACAACATGAATCATGATCTTGCTCTCTTGCCTGACAATAGCGTCTATGATGCCTGCCAGCGCCGCGCTGGCAATCCCCGTGGCGTGGATATGTAACGAATGTAACAAAATCGCAATAATTTGCCGGCCTGCAATCAAATGCATTTCCGGGCTAAGCATTGCCGCTTTTTTTCTAAAAACAGATCGCTATTAGCCAGAATTTTTAATTCCTTTATCAAATTATGCCGCAACGAAATACTGCCCTCATAACAAGACAGGGGAGCAGACAATCATGGCTATTTCATCGCGTAACGCACTACTTGCCGCACTGGCATTCATCGCATTTCAGGCACAGGCGGTGAACGTCACCGTTGCTTATCAGACCTCCGCTGAACCCGCCAAAGTGGCGCAGGCGGATAACACCTTTGCTAAAGAGAGCGGGGCTACCGTTGACTGGCGCAAATTCGACAGCGGTGCGAGCATCGTCCGTGCGCTGGCATCCGGTGATGTGCAGATCGGTAATCTTGGCTCCAGCCCGCTGGCGGTCGCTGCCAGCCAGCAGGTGCCTATTGAGGTTTTCCTGCTGGCGTCAAAACTCGGCAATTCTGAAGCGCTGGTGGTGAAGAAAAACATCAGTAAACCGCAAGATTTGATTGGTAAGCGCATTGCCGTGCCGTTTATTTCCACTACCCATTACAGCCTGCTGGCGGCGTTGAAACACTGGGGTATCAAAGCAGGGCAGGTGGAGATTGTGAACCTGCAGCCACCCGCGATTATTGCCGCCTGGCAGCGCGGAGATATTGATGGTGCTTATGTCTGGGCGCCTGCGGTAAACGCGCTGGAAAAAGATGGCAAGGTATTAACCGACTCATCGCAGGTTGGCGAGTGGGGCGCACCGACGCTGGACGTGTGGGTGGTGCGCAAAGATTTTGCCGAGAAGCATCCTGAGGTGGTGAAAGCCTTTGCCAAAAGCGCCATCGACGCCCAGCAGCCTTATATCGCTAATCCCGATGAATGGCTGAAACAGCCGGAGAATATCAGCAAACTGTCGCGTTTGAGTGGCGTACCGGAGGCGGATGTGCCGGGCCTGGTGAAAGGTAACACCTATTTGACGGCACAACAGCAAACCGCTGAGCTAACCGGCCCGGTGAATAAAGCAATTATCGACACCGCGCAGTTCCTCAAAGAGCAGGGCAAAGTCCCCGCCGTCGCGACGGATTACAGCCAGTATGTGACCGATCGCTTCGTGCAATAAATAAGGAGGCGCTGATGCTGCAAATCTCTCATCTTGCCGCCAGCTACGGTGGAAAACCGGTGCTGGAAGATATCAACCTGACGCTCGATAGTGGCGAACTGCTGGTGGTACTCGGACCTTCTGGTTGCGGAAAAACCACGCTGTTAAATCTGATTGCCGGGTTTGTGCCGTATCAGCATGGCAGCATTATGCTGGCGGGCAACAAGGTTGAAGGTCCAGGCGCAGAGCGCGGGGTTGTGTTCCAGAACGAAGGCCTGCTGCCCTGGCGCAACGTGCAGGACAACGTGGCCTTCGGGCTGCAACTGGCGGGGATGGAGAAGCCCCAACGTCAACGAATCGCGCGGGAGATGTTGCAGAAAGTTGGGCTGGAGGATGCGGGAAAACGTTTTATCTGGCAGCTCTCTGGTGGTCAGCGTCAGCGCGTCGGTATTGCGCGGGCGTTGGCTGCCAACCCGCAGCTGTTGTTGCTGGATGAACCCTTTGGCGCGCTCGACGCCTTTACCCGCGAGCAGATGCAAACCCTGCTGCTGAAGTTGTGGCATGAGACTGGCAAACAGGTGCTGTTGATTACCCACGATATTGAAGAAGCCGTTTTTATGGCAACGGAGCTGGTATTGCTGTCGCCAGGCCCTGGCCGGGTACTGGAGCGTCTGCCGCTGAATTTCGCTCGTCGCTTTGTGGCCGGAGAGCCGAGCCGCAGCATTAAGTCCGACCCGCAGTTTATCGCCATGCGCGAGTATGTGTTAGGTCGTGTCTTTGAACAACGGGAGGCATTCTCATGAGCGTGGTGATTAATGATAAACCCCGTCGCCAGCGCGCGCTGAACTGGCGCTGGCCGTTCTCGCGGCAGATTACCTTAAGCTTCGGTACGCTGGTCGTCATTCTGGCGGTGTGGTGGACGGTGGCGGCGCTGCAGTTAATCAGTCCGCTGTTTTTACCCCCGCCGGGCCAGGTTTTGCAAAAACTGATGGTTATTGCCGGGCCGCAGGGGTTTATGGATGCCACGCTGTGGCAGCATCTGGCGGCGAGCCTGACGCGTATTGTTATCGCGCTGCTGGCGGCGGTACTGCTCGGCGTTCCGGTTGGGATCGCTATGGGGCTGAGTCCGACGATGCGCGGCATTCTCGATCCGATCATTGAACTGTATCGTCCGGTTCCGCCATTGGCCTATTTGCCGCTGATGGTGATCTGGTTTGGCATTGGTGAGACCTCCAAGATCCTGCTGATCTATCTGGCGATATTCGCCCCTGTAGCGATGTCGGCGCTGGCGGGGGTTAAAAGCGCGCAGCAGGTGAGAGTGCGTGCCGCACAGTCGCTGGGAGCCAGCCGTACGCAGGTGCTGTGGTTTGTTATTTTGCCGGGGGCATTGCCGGAGATACTCACAGGGTTGCGTATCGGGCTTGGCGTGGGCTGGTCGACGTTGGTGGCAGCAGAGCTGATTGCCGCCACGCGAGGTTTAGGATTTATGGTGCAGTCAGCCGGTGAGTTTCTGGCAACGGATGTGGTGCTGGCGGGGATCGCGGTGATTGCCGTTATCGCGTTTATTTTAGAACTGGGTCTGCGCGCGCTTCAGCGCCGCCTGACGCCCTGGCATGGAGAAGTACAATGAGTGAACGTCTGAGCATTACCCCGCTGGGGCCGAACATTGGCGCACAAATCACCGGTGCGGATTTGACGCGCCCGCTGAGCGATAATCAGTTTGAACAGCTTTATCACGCCGTACTGCGCCATCAGGTGGTGTTTCTGCGTGAGCAGGTGATTACGCCGCAACAACAGCGGGCGCTGGCGCTGCGTTTTGGCGATCTGCATATTCACCCTGTCTATCCGCATGCCGAAGGGGTTGAAGAGATTATCGTGCTGGATACTCATAACGATAATCCGCCGGATAACGACAACTGGCACACCGATGTGACCTTTATCGACACGCCGCCAGCGGGCGCGATTCTGGCGGCAAAAGAGCTGCCATCGACAGGGGGAGACACCCTGTGGACCAGCGGGATTGCCGCTTATGACGCATTATCTGAGCCGTTTCGCCAGTTGCTGAGCGGCCTGCGGGCAGAGCATGATTTTCGTAAATCCTTCCAGGAATATAAATACCGCCAGACGCCAGAGGAGCATCAGCGCTGGCTGGAGGCGGTGGCAAAGCATCCGCCCCTGCTGCATCCGGTGGTGCGCACGCATCCAGTGAGCGGGAAGCAGGCGCTGTTCGTGAATGAAGGATTTACCACGCGAATTGTCGATGTGACGGAAAAAGAGAGCGAGGCGTTACTGCGCTTTTTGTTCGCGCATATCACTAAACCGGAGTTCCAGGTGCGCTGGCGTTGGCAGCCCAACGATGTGGCGATTTGGGATAATCGCGTGACGCAGCATTATGCGAATGCGGATTATCTGCCCCTGCGGCGCATTATGCACCGGGCGACAATTTTGGGAGACAAGCCGTTTTTTCGGGCGGGGTGATTATCGGAGACGCTTCATTTACCGGGCCTACGACCTGTAGGTCCGGTAAAGCGAAGCCGTCATTAGGCAACAAAGTGATTAGCGCAGGATTTTTTTCTCAGCCAGATCCAGTGCGAAGTAGCTGAAGATCAGATCCGCGCCAGCGCGTTTGATCGAGCCTAAGCTTTCCAGCACCACTTTCTCTTCATCTATTGCACCCGCAAGGGCTGCAAACTTGATCATCGCGTATTCACCGCTGACCTGATAAGCGCCAATCGGCAGCTCGGTGCGCTCGCGGATATCGCGCAGAATATCGAGGTATGCGCCAGCCGGTTTGACCATCAAGCAGTCTGCGCCCTGGGCTTCATCCAGCAGCGATTCGCGGATCGCTTCCCGACGGTTCATCGGGTTCATCTGATAGGTTTTACGATCGCCCTTCAGCGCGGTACTTGCGGCTTCACGGAATGGGCCATAGAAAGAAGAGGCAAATTTGGTGGAGTAGGACATGATCGCGGTATCGGTAAAGCCCGCGGCATCCAGCGCCTGGCGAATCGCCTGTACCTGGCCGTCCATTGCGGCGGAAGGGGCGATGAAATCTGCGCCCGCAGCGGCGGCAACGACCGCCTGTTTGCCGAGATTGGCAAGGGTTAAATCGTTATCAACGCCGTGCTCGCATAATACGCCGCAGTGACCGTGCGAGGTGTATTCACAGAAGCAGGTGTCGGACATGACGATCATCTCCGGTACGGTCTGCTTACAGATACGCGACATGCGCGCCACCAGACCGTCTTCTTTCCAGGCGTCGCTGCCGGTGTCATCGGTGTGATGAGAAATGCCGAATGTCATTACCGAGCGGATGCCTGCATTAGCAATGCGTTCAATTTCGCGCGCCAGATGCTTCTCTGGAATGCGCATCACGCCGGGCATGGCCTCGATAGCTTTGTAATCGTCGAGTTCTTCTTCAACAAAGATCGGCAACACCAGGTCATTTAAGCTGAGTGTTGTCTCTTCAAACATAGCGCGCAGCGCAGGTGATTTGCGCAGGCGGCGAGGGCGTTGGATTAGGTCTGTCATGGTATGCCTGATGTTTGTGGAATCGAAGGCCGTAGTATACCCGAACCTGAGGGTGGGTGGTTTACGAAAGTTGGCGTTATATCTGGATTTTCCATCGTGGAAGGCTGAATCATTAGAGCAATTTATTCACATTTATGGCAAGTTATTTATATTCATTATTTTGCTTGTTTCTGTTTTTATTATTTTAAATATCGATGCGTTTATTTCTGTAGGGCTGGTGATAATTTCTCTTTATTTATTGTTTATTTGTTTGGGTGTGTGGTGAGTTATTTATTAATTATATGTTTCAGCGGTGTGTTGTGCAGTATTTCATTGAAAGGATAAGTATTTTTGTTTTTTGTGTCAGAGGCGGGAGTATTCGTAGTGTTGTCCGGTTTCGGACGACTAGCAAAGAATAATTGAACCTTTCCTTTGTGAAACCGCATAATCGTCCCCGCGAAACATAAAATGTTTTCTTTGCATTGATAATTGATGGATCAACTATATTACGTCCCTGAGGAGGGATGACAAATGCACACTTGGAAAAAGAAACTTGTAGTCTCACAATTAGGGAAGGTGCGAACAAGTTCCTGATATGAGATCATCATATTCATCCGGAGCGCATCCCAGAGGGACATCATGAGCCATCAACTCACCTTCGCCGATAGTGAATTCAGCACTAAGCGCCGTCAGACCCGAAAAGAGATTTTCCTCTCCCGCATGGAGCAGATTCTGCCATGGCAGAATATGACCGCTGTCATCGAGCCGTTTTATCCCAAGGCGGGCAATGGCCGACGGCCCTATCCGCTGGAGACCATGCTGCGTATTCACTGCATGCAGCATTGGTACAACCTGAGCGACGGTGCCATGGAAGATGCCCTGTACGAAATCGCCTCCATGCGCCTGTTTGCCCGATTATCCCTGGATAGCGCCCTGCCGGATCGCACCACCATCATGAATTTCCGCCACCTGCTCGAGCAGCATCAACTGGCCCGTCAATTGTTCAAGACCATCAATCGCTGGCTGGCCGAAGCAGGCGTCATGATGACCCAAGGCACTTTGGTGGATGCCACCATCATTGAGGCACCCAGCTCTACCAAGAACAAAGAGCAGCAACGCGATCCGGAGATGCATCAGACCAAGAAAGGCAATCAGTGGCACTTTGGCATGAAGGCCCACATTGGTGTCGATGCCAAGAGTGGCCTGACCCACAGCCTGGTCACCACCGCGGCCAACGAGCATGACCTCAATCAGCTGGGTAATCTGCTTCATGGAGAGGAGCAATTTGTCTCAGCCGATGCCGGCTACCAAGGAGCGCCACAGCGCGAGGAGCTGGCCGAGGTGGATGTGGACTGGCTGATCGCCGAGCGTCCCGGCAGGGTAAAAACCTTGAAGCAGCATCCGCGCAAGAACAAAACGGCCATCAACATCGAATACATGAAAGCCAGCATCCGTGCCAGGGTGGAGCACCCGTTTCGCATCATCAAGCGGCAGTTCGGCTTCGTGAAAGCCAGATACAAGGGGCTGCTGAAAAACGATAACCAACTGGCGATGTTATTCACCCTGGCCAACCTGTTTCGGGTGGACCAAATGATACGTCAGTGGGAGAGATCTCAGTAAAAACCGGAAATAACGCCAGAAATGGTGGAAAAAATAGCCTAAATAGGCTGATTCGATGTGTTTGCGGGAAAAAAATCGGCCCAGATCCGCGAAATTTTAATCAGCGAGTCAGCTTGGGAAGAAATGACCTGCTTATTCGCACCTTCC
>NZ_JAOWDG010000074.1:0-8515 GCF_030334745.1 Citrobacter sp. Cb080
AGCATCAGACTGCTTTTCCCTTTCAGATACCCCATAAAGCCGGATACGCTCATTTTGGGTGGGATTTCCACAAGCATATGGATATGATCCGCACAGCATTCCGCTTCCAGGATCCGCACGTTTTTCCACTCACACAGCTTTCTTAAGATGCTGCCTATCGCGCTGCGTTTCTCACCGTAGAATGCTTGTCTCCGGTATTTGGGCGCAAAAACTATGTGATATTTACAGTTCCATCGGGTGTGCGCTAAGCTCTTTTCGTCCCCCATTGGGACCCCCTTTTGATTTCTTGTTAAACATTTGCAGTTGCCAGACCGCAATGTGTTTTAACAAATCAAAAGGGGTTTTAATAACTGGCCCAAAGCTGAAAGCTTTCCGGAACCCCCAGCCTAGCTGGGGGTTTTCTGTGCACAAAAAACCCGGTCGCGTTATGCCACCGGGTCGGTAAATCACAGACTTATTTAGCGCTTGCTGATCTGGTCAAACGTACCACCGTTAGAGAAGTGCTCTTTCTGTGCTTTCGTCCAGCCGCCAAACTCTTCGTCGATGGTGAACAGTTTCAGCTTCGGAAATGCATTTTCGTATTTCTTCGCAACGTCTGCATCACGCGGACGATAGTAGTTTTTCGCTGCAATTTCCTGACCTTCCGGAGAGTAGAGATATTTCAGGTAGGCTTCCGCCACCGTTTTGGTGTCTTTCTTTTCCACGACTTTATCGACCACAGAAACGGTTGGTTCCGCGAGGATAGATTCACTCGGCGTCACTATCTCGAATTTGTCTTTGCCCAGCTCGTTTGTCGCCAGCAGGGCTTCGTTTTCCCAGGCGATCAGCACATCACCGATACCGCGTTCAACGAAGGTATTGGTTGAGCCACGAGCACCGGAGTCCAGCACTTCAACATTCTTATACAGGGCCTTCACGAAGTCTTGTGCCTTGGCCTGATCGTTGTTGTTGTGGTGCAAGGCGTAGCCCCATGCCGCCAGATAGTTCCAGCGTGCGCCGCCTGAGCTTTTCGGGTTTGGTGTAATGACCGACACGCCTGGTTTGATCAGATCGTTCCAGTCATGAATTTGCTTGGGGTTGCCTTTGCGGACCAGGAAAACGATGGTGGAGGTGTATGGCGCGGAGTTATCCGGCAGACGCTTAATCCAGTTTTTATCGATACGACCACGTTCAGCAATGGCATCCACGTCGTAAGCCAGCGCCAGCGTCACGACATCGGCTTCAATGCCGTTAATGACGGAGGTCGCTTGTTTACCCGAACCGCCGTGCGACTGGCGAATCACGACGTTGTCGCCCGTTTCCTGCTTCCAGTGCGCGCTGAAGGCCTTATTGTACTGCTCGTACAGTTCACGCGTTGGATCGTACGATACGTTAAGTAACTGAATATCCTTTGCCATAACGCTGGTCGATGCCAGCAATAATGTTAACCCTACGCCCCATTTGTTCATCGCCCAGCTCTCTTATGTGGTGTTGTGATGAGCAAAGCGTGCCAGAAAGGTATCCAAACATTAAAGAATAAAAAAAGATTTGCTATAACTTGGGGGAATAAATGCGGGGAATTGTGCCGAATGGTGGTTAGCGGCTCATCAGGCCTACAAGTCTTTACAACCTGTAGGCCTGATGCGCTTAGCGCCATCAGGCGCGGAAAAAACAATCAGTACAGTTTTTTCGCGCAGTCCAGCCAGTCACCTTTGAACGGACGCTTCATGTTTTCAATCGCGTCGATGATGTCGTGGTGAACCAGTTGCTCGTTCTGAATACCTACACAGCGACCGCCGTGACCTGCCAACAGCAGTTCAATGGCATATGCGCCCATACGGGACGCCAGGATACGGTCGTAAGGCACCGGAGAACCACCACGCTGGATGTGACCCAGTACGGTTGAGCGCGTTTCACGACCCGTTTCTTTCTCGATGTAATGCGCCAGTTCGTCAACGTCACACATGTGCTCAGTGATCGCCACAATCGCGTGTTTTTTACCTTTCGCGATGCCTGCTTTGATTTCAGCAACCAGATCGTCACGGCTGAATTCCACTTCCGGAACCACCACGAACTCACAGCCACCGGCAATGGCAGCCGCCAGAGTCAGATCGCCACAGTAGCGGCCCATCACTTCAACGATGGAAATACGCTGGTGAGAAGAAGAGGTATCACGCAGACGGTCAATCGCTTCGACTACGGTACCCAGAGCGGTGAAATAACCGATGGTGTAGTCGGTGCCTTTGATATCGTTGTCGATAGTGCCCGGCAGACCGATGCATGGGAAGCCCATTTCAGTCAGGCGTTTTGCCCCCATGTATGAACCGTCACCACCGATAACAACCAGTGCGTCAATGCCACGCTTTTTCAGGTTTTCGATAGCCACGGCACGCACGTTTTCGTCGCGGAATCCCGGGAAGCGGGCAGAACCGAGGAATGTGCCGCCACGGTTGATCATGTCGGACACGCTGTAGCGGTCAAGTTGAACCATACGGTCTTCATACAAACCCAGGTAGCCATCATGGATCCCCATGACTTCCAGCCCTTCCGTCAACGCTGCACGTACAACACCACGGATTGCTGCGTTCATGCCCGGCGCATCACCGCCGCTTGTCAACACACCGATTTTCTTAATCATGACTACCTCTGAACTTTGGAATGCAAAATGAAATCTGCTGCCGGAAGTCGATTCCGCATATCGAAACGATCCAACGAATATGCAGATAGTATAACAATCACTTCCTGCTGAATTGATTCAGGTCAGGCCAAATGGTGGTAATTTATACACAAAATGCTGGCCCGGTTCACTTTTTTTACAACGAATTATAAAAGCTCAAACATCTTGCCTTCCTTGGGTACGACCGAACAGGGATCCTGATGAATGATGACATCCGATCCCGGGAAACGCCGTAAAATTGCCTGCTCTACCTGTTCAGCCACTAAATGCGCCTGAACGAGCGGCAGATTATCTTCCATTTCCAAATGAATCTGAATAAAGCGGGTCGGCCCTGACTGCCGCGTGCGAAGATCGTGAGCGCCGCTGACTCCAGGCCATGACGTCACAATATCAATAATTTCCTGACGTTCTTCATCGGGTAACGCGCGATCCAGCAAAGACTGTACCGCCTCATAACCCATGCGTAATGCACTATATAAAATATAGATGCCAATCCCGAGCGCAAACAAGGCATCTGCGCGATGCCAGCCGTACCATGCCAGCCCAAGCGCCACGAGAATCGCACCGTTCATCATAACATCAGACTGATAATGAAGCATATCCGCCCTAACGGCCTGACTTTGCGTGCGCTTCACCACCCAGCGCTGAAACGAGACCAGAATGATTGTACACACTAACGCAATGATGGTGACAACCACCCCGACGCCAGGATCTTTCATTGGCGTGGGTTGGATGAGATGCTGAATCCCGGTCAGGAATAAAAACAGCGCCGAACCGGAAATAAACATGCTTTGCGCCAGCGCCGCTAGCGATTCCGCTTTTCCGTGTCCGAACGTATGTTCATCATCGGCCGGTTGCAAAGAATAGCGCACCACCAACAGGTTGGTTAACGACGCGGCGATGTCCACCAAAGAATCCACCAGCGCTGCCAGAATACTGACCGATCCGGTGTACCACCACGCAAAAATTTTGATCAAAAGTAACAGCGATGCCATCACGGTCGCCGCGATTGCCGCCCGGCTAACCAGCCGCCCATAGGTTTGATTCATAAACACTCCTGCCAGGATATGCCGCTAGTATAACGGATGAAGTAAAACAGTCAGGCAATAACCGAGTGACAAATTTTGGGCAAAAAAAACCCCCACATCATGTGGGGGAAGACAGGGATGGTGTCTATGGCAAGGAAAACAGGGTTACTACTGGGAACGTGAGTTGCTACTACTCAATAAATTCAACGATGAGCTTTTTTTCCAGTGCGCTACGTCGCGCAGTTGCTCCATTCGTTGTTCATGTCTCTCATTTAAAACCGCTTGCTGCTCGGGCGTTAACAGGCGATACATCTGGTTGCGAACCTTGGCTATTTCAACCTGGCGGGCAACCTGTTCTTGCGCCATTCTTTCTGCCTGAGCGCGCACAGCGCGTTCATCAAATTTCTCTGCGGTGACAAGGCGATGCATTGTCTCCATTTCGCTAACATTAACAGGAGGCTGTTCGTGTCTTGCCTGCTGCATTAAATCTCGCATCTGTTGACGTTGATGTTCGGTTAAACTGATACCGTCGAACATGTGGCTCTGAACGCTACGTTGCGCGGAGCCTTCACCCAGGTGCCAGTGATCGCCTGTGAAGACTTCAGCTGCATGGCTTAAAGTACTCAGTGCCAGCGTTGAGGCCATGACGGCAGCGGTAACTTTGCCCATCACTTGCTCCCAAAATCTTTTCTGTCGCGATTCAACGAGAGACAGTTTACGATTCGGGCTGCAAACATGCGTCAGGGGGTGTAAAACAACGTAAAGTCATAGATTAGCGACGCCTGATGACGTAATTTCTGCCTCGGAGGTACGTAAACAATGAATAAAATCCTGTTAGTTGATGATGACCGAGAGCTGACTTCCCTGTTAAAGGAGTTGCTCGAAATGGAAGGTTTCGATGTGCTGGTTGCCTATGATGGGGAACAGGCGCTTGAGCTTCTGGATGACAGCATCGATTTACTTTTGCTCGACGTCATGATGCCGAAGAAAAATGGCATTGATACGCTGAAAGCACTTCGTCAGACACACCAGACACCCGTAATCATGCTGACCGCTCGCGGCAGCGAATTGGATCGCGTACTTGGCCTTGAACTGGGCGCGGACGACTATTTACCCAAACCGTTTAACGACCGTGAACTGGTCGCGCGCATCCGCGCTATTTTGCGTCGCTCACACTGGAGCGAACAGCAGCAGAACAGCGACAACGGTTCGCCGACTCTGGAAGTGGATGCGTTAAGCCTTAATCCGGGTCGCCAGGAAGCCAGCTTTGACGGGCAAACCCTGGAATTAACTGGCACCGAATTCACCCTGCTCTATTTGCTGGCACAGCATCTCGGTCAGGTGGTTTCGCGTGAACACCTGAGCCAGGAAGTGCTGGGCAAACGCCTGACACCTTTCGATCGCGCGATCGACATGCATATCTCGAACCTGCGTCGTAAGCTGCCAGAACGTAAAGACGGACACCCGTGGTTTAAAACCCTGCGCGGTCGCGGCTACCTGATGGTCTCCGCTTCATGATAGGGAGCTTAACCGCACGCATCTTTGCCATCTTCTGGTTGACGCTGGCACTGGTGTTGATGTTGGTACTGATGTTACCCAAGCTTGATTCACGCCAGATGACCGAGCTACTGGACAGCGAGCAGCGCCAGGGGTTGATGATTGAGCAACACGTTGAAGCTGAACTGGCGAACGATCCACCCAACGATTTAATGTGGTGGCGTCGCTTGTTTCGGGCGATAGACAAGTGGGCGCCGCCAGGACAGCGGTTATTGCTTGTTACGACGGAAGGACGCGTGATCGGCGCAGAACGCAACGAAATGCAGATCATTCGTAACTTTATTGGTCAGGCCGATAACGCCGACCATCCGCAAAAGAAAAAATACGGTCGCGTTGAGATGGTCGGGCCTTTCTCCGTCAGAGACGGCGAAGATAACTACCAGCTGTATCTCATTCGACCTGCCAGCAGCTCACAATCTGACTTTATCAATCTGTTGTTCGACCGACCGCTGTTGTTGCTGATTGTCACCATGTTAGTCAGCTCTCCACTACTGCTCTGGCTTGCCTGGAGTCTGGCGAAACCGGCGCGTAAGTTGAAAAACGCGGCGGATGAGGTGGCCCAGGGCAACCTGCGCCAGCATCCGGAACTGGAAGCCGGTCCGCAGGAGTTTCTGGCGGCAGGCGCCAGCTTTAACCAGATGGTGACGGCGCTGGAGCGAATGATGACCTCGCAGCAACGCCTGCTGTCGGACATCTCCCACGAGTTGAGAACGCCGTTGACGCGTCTGCAGTTGGGCACCGCGCTGCTGCGCCGTCGTAGCGGTGAAAGCAAAGAGCTGGAGCGTATTGAAACAGAAGCACATCGGCTGGACAGCATGATCAACGACCTGCTGGTGATGTCACGCAATCAGCAGAAAAACGCGCTGGTCAGTGAAACGGTGAAAGCCAATCAGCTGTGGGGCGAAGTGCTGGATAACGCCGCCTTTGAAGCCGAGCAGATGGGTAAATCACTCACGGTGAATTTCCCGCCGGGCCCGTGGCCGCTGTACGGCAACCCAAATGCGCTGGAAAGCGCGCTGGAAAACATTGTGCGCAACGCCCTGCGTTATTCACACACGCAGATTGAAGTTGGCTTCGCGGTGGATATCGATGGGATTACCATCACTGTCGACGACGATGGCCCGGGCGTTAGCCCTGAAGACCGAGAACAGATTTTCCGTCCGTTCTATCGTACCGATGAGGCGCGCGATCGCGAGTCTGGCGGAACAGGTCTGGGTCTGGCGATTGTTGAAACCGCAATCCAACAGCATCGTGGCTGGGTGAAGGCCGAAGACAGCCCGCTGGGTGGTTTGCGGCTGGTAATTTGGTTGCCGCTGTATAAACGCGCTTAACAGGCTTCCCCGGTAACGTCGTACCGGGGAAGTTCTCACATTATGCTGCCACAGTCGCAGCCGCTAGCTTTTGCTTTTTAATCCGCTTCACCAGAATGGTCGAACAGATAAAGCCCATTAAGCTGAACGCAATCATCACGCTAAAGACATAGTTATAGCCCGTGATGCCGCTATTGGTATCCAGTAAATAGCCGTATAACGTATACGCAAACATGGCGGGCATATAACCGATAATACAGCCAAATGCCATCGCCGAACCGGCATATTCACGCGGGGTACCAATCTCATCCATTGGTGCAAAGAAAATGGCGCGCTGTGAGAAAATAATCGCCCCAAATCCTAGCGTCGCCGCCATACCGATATACACATTCATCGTTTGATGTGGCAACAGCATAAAAACAACCATAGCAGCAGCAGAGATCAGAAACGTCCACTTCAGGTAAACCGTAGGTGATTTAGCAACCTTATCCGCCAGCAGCCCACCAATCGGCCCTCCCACCATTTTCAATGCATACTGGTTGATGATGCCGTACGCGCCGACGAGCGCTACCGGCAGCATGTAGATATCTTTTAAGAATGGGATGAAGTAAGTCAGGCCACAGTACGCTGATCTTGACCCTCCATCTCCGAACAGCTTTTGTATCTTAAGTTAACGATGTCCGCTGCCGCCGGTATTCCCTCGGGGAGTGATATCCCAGCGCGCTGTGCGGGTGGTTTTCATTGTAATGCGTGAACGCTACTGCAAGGTTTCGCAGTGCTGTTCTCACATCCGGTTTTGGCATGAACGCGATATAGTCTTCTTTCATCGTTTTCACGAACCGTTCGGCCATGCCATTACTCTGCGGGCTGCTCACCGCTGTTGTGCAGGGCTCCAGATTCAGCTCTCTCGCGAACCTCCGCGTTTCATACGCGGTATACGCTGAACCGTTATCCGTCAGCCACTGCACCGCTGTGTCGGGCAACCTGTCGCCGAAGCGCTTTTCCACCGACCTCAGCATCACATCCTGCACGGTCGAACTGTCATAGCCTCCCGTGCTTGCTGCCCAGTCTATGGCCTCACGGTCGCAGCAGTCCAGCGCGAACGTTACCCGCAGTTTTTCGCCGTTGTCGCAGCCGAACTCGAAGCCATCTGAACACCAGCGCATATCGCTTTCTGCCACCGCTATCTTGCCCTTATGTTCACGCTTCGGTCGCTCTGGTTTGTGATGCAACAACAACAGGTTATGCTCACGCATTATCCTGTAAAGCCGTTTGGCATTCACAGGTAGCTGTCCCTCTGTGCGACGTTGCTTGCGCAGGATGCCCCACACGCGTCGATAACCATAACTCGGCATATCGCTGATAATGTTGAGGATAGCCGACAGTATTTCTGCGTCTGCTTCTTCATTACGCCGGTTACAGCGCCTGTCCTGCCAGTCGGCAGAACGGTTAATCCGCAGTGACAGTTGCGCACGCGACACGCCCATGGTCCGGCAGACCATGGCTATTCCCCGTCCTTTGGCAACAAGGGCGCGTGCGCTATCCATTTTCGCGACTGACCGTACTCCACGGCTTCTTTCAGGATCTCAACTTCCATCGTCTTCTTGCCCAGAAGGCGCTGAAGCTCCCGGACCTGCTTCAGAGCAGCAGTAAGCTCAGAAGCAGGAACGACTTCCTCTCCAGCCGCAACGGCGGTGAGGCTGCCTTCCTGATATTGCTTCTTCCACTTAAACAGCAGGCTGGGCTGGATACCATGCAGGCGGGCGACATGGGAGACATTCATACCCGGCTCCATCGTCTGCTGGATAATGGCGATCTTCTCCTGAGGAGTTTTACGTTTACGGACTTCTTGCCCTAACAGGATCCCGGTCATCTCAAAATTGGCGTTAGTGTTAGACATATATTCAAGCCTATCTCTTATCTGGAGATACAGCTACTGTCCGGTGTTTCAGGGGGCTACATCA
>NZ_JAOWDG010000075.1:0-3601 GCF_030334745.1 Citrobacter sp. Cb080
TGTTCATTAAGTCACCTGTTTTGTGTTGAGGTGAGAATATCACCTTTAATCAGGTGGCCAAATTTACTGTGCCACTACAAGCCGCCTTATATTCACCAGCAGGTTTTTCATCAGTGAAATGGCGCGTCCCACAGAGAGAATTTCAATATACAGGTTAAGGTCGTTTTGTTTCAGGTAGTTCAGGAAGTCTGGCTCACTGAGACTTTCCCCTGCCTCCTCGTAAAAGCAGGCAATCGCTTCCATGTTATTCATGTAGGTGCTGATTGCGGCGTACTCGTGTCCTTCCATCTGTTCAAGGATGACCCTGACAGACTGCATCCGGTCGGTCAGTTTCGCATGTATGTCTGCATATTTAGCCTGGCGGGGATTTATTTCACTCATTATTACTGTCGCCTGTAAATAACCGGCACAGTGCGAACACCATGCCGGGAGATTATGGCTGACAAAACGGGAACGACAGGATCCCGCTGTTGTCGGGGGTCAGAAGGTTTCCCAGTTCTCGCTGGCGTGTTGTTCCGTTTCACGAACGGACTTTACCGCTTTAACCTTACTCTGCGGGCTGGTGTTGCTGATTGTCGGTACTATGGTATTTTTTCGTTCAGCATCGCGTTTTTTATTATCACGGAGACGAAATACGCTCACCTTCTCCTGCAGAATCCGTGACTGATTCTGCAACGAAGCGGCAGTGGCTGCAGACTGTTCCACCAGAGCTGCATTTTGTTGGGTGGTGCTGTCTATCTGGCCCATGGCGCTGTTAATCTGGGCAATACCATCTCCCTGCTCACGACTGGCCTTGGCTATTTCCTCAATCAGCCCTTCCATGCTCTGGACGTTACTGATGATATCCTCCATTTCCCTGTCTGCTTTTTCAACCAGGGTACGGCCGGATGCAATGCGGGAAACGGAGTCATCAATGAGCTCTTTTATTTCCCGCGCGGCAGAAGCACTGCGCTGAGCCAGATTACGAACCTCTCCGGCCACAACCGCAAATCCACGGCCGGACTCGCCGGCGCGTGCGGCTTCCACGGCAGCATTAAGCGCGAGAATGTTGGTCTGGAAGGCAATCCCGTCGATGACCTGGATGATGGCTGTCATTTCAGACGAGGTGTCGTAAATCTCCTGCATCCGGGAAGACACCTCACTCATGACCACTCCATTCTGTTTCACAATGGCCGTTGTTTCTGTCACAAACTGGTAAACCTGTGCTGTATTGCCGGCAGTATTGTTTATGGTGGCCGTCAGTTGTTCCAGAGTGGCCGCCGTCTGTTCCACACCGGCAGCCTGCTCTTCGGTGCGGGCTGACAGGTCTGTATTACCACTGCTGATTTCTGCTGCAGTCAGCGCAATATTGTCCGCTCCCTGACGTACTTCCCGGACGGTGTTACTCAGACTCCCGCACATATCACGCAGTGCCTGCATCAGTTGCCCCAGCTGGTCCTGTGAGTCCACTTTAATCTCCACACACAGGTTACCTTCCGCCACTTCCCGGGCAATCCGGACGGCTGAAATCAACGGACTGGTAATGCTTCTGGTGATCAGCCATGCCAGCACACCTCCCAGAAGAAGCGCCATACACCCAGTGATGATCAGTGTCAGTATGGCTGCCGTACCATTATCAGCGATAACTTCACCCGCTTTATCTATGCTTGTTTTTTCGTATTCCACCAGTGCCTGCAGACTGGCCATGTAGTCATTTATGATCGGTAATTGCTGTGACCGAATGAAGTGGTTCAGGGCTTCACGGTCCCCCTGCTCACTGATCTGAAGAGCTTTTACCAGGGTATCTGCATACACCTGACGCTTTTCACCAATGGTTTTCAGCAGCTTAATACCCTGCTCTGAAGTAAGCTCCCTGTTAAATTTATCCTGCAGTATATCCACGCGAGCAGCGGTTTTCTCTATCCGCTGCTGTGCATATGTCCTGATATCCGGGTCCCCCGACGTCAGCAGAACCAGTCCAAGCGCACCGTTTGATTCAATACCGGTCTGCCATTCATTCGCCATACGCTCCTGCAGAAGATAATTATTCATCACGCGATCGGTGGAAGTGAGCATAGAGTTCAGGTACCCCACTCCGGTCACTGTCATGATCATGATAAGAACCAGAATTAGGCTGAAGCTGCCAGCCAGCCTGATACCCACACTAAAGTCTTTGATTTTCATTTTATTACCCGTGAATGAAGCTGGTTATTTCGGACCCCGGTGTCCCTGACAAATAACTGGTGCCTCCAGACTTATTTATGAGGAATCATATTTTGATTAACGAGATCTGTTATCGGTATCAGTGTGCCTGAATGGAGTGTGTCAGACACGACCATTTAATACCCCGGAGCGTCCTGCCAAAAAAGACCAGCCGGTGAGGGCTGGTCTGAAATCTGACAATGTCTATGGGGTCTACCGTTGCGTAGAGGGCTGTCACAACGTTAATAAGATTATCGGCAACAGTCCGGTAAACTTTAACGGCACTGTTGCAAATAGTCGGTGGTGATAAACTTATCATCCCCTTTTGCTGATGGAGCTGCACATGAACCCATTCAAAGGCCGGCATTTTCAGCGTGACATCATTCTGTGGGCCGTACGCTGGTACTGCAAATACGGCATCAGTTACCGTGAGCTGCAGGAGATGCTGGCTGAACGCGGAGTGAATGTCGATCACTCCACGATTTACCGCTGGGTTCAGCGTTATGCGCCTGAAATGGAAAAACGGCTGCGCTGGTACTGGCGTAACCCTTCCGATCTTTGCCCGTGGCACATGGATGAAACCTACGTGAAGGTCAATGGCCGCTGGGCGTATCTGTACCGGGCCGTCGACAGCCGGGGCCGCACTGTCGATTTTTATCTCTCCTCCCGTCGTAACAGCAAAGCTGCATACCGGTTTCTGGGTAAAATCCTCAACAACGTGAAGAAGTGGCAGATCCCGCGATTCATCAACACGGATAAAGCGCCCGCCTATGGTCGCGCGCTTGCTCTGCTCAAACGCGAAGGCCGGTGCCCGTCTGACGTTGAACACCGACAGATTAAGTACCGGAACAACGTGATTGAATGCGATCATGGCAAACTGAAACGGATAATCGGCGCCACGCTGGGATTTAAATCCATGAAGACGGCTTACGCCACCATCAAAGGTATTGAGGTGATGCGTGCACTACGCAAAGGCCAGGCCTCAGCATTTTATTATGGTGATCCCCTGGGCGAAATGCGCCTGGTAAGCAGAGTTTTTGAAATGTAAGGCCTTTGAATAAGACAAAAGGCTGCCTCATCGCTAACTTTGCAACAGTGCCTTATTTTGTTCCTCCAGACGGCGAACCTGCTTTTCCAGCTCACGAATACGTTGCTGGTCTGGAGTAATGGGTGTCGCAGAGGGCGCAATCCCCTGACGCTCTCGCCTGAGCTGGCGCACCCAGGACTCAAGCGTGGTAGAGCCGACATTCATCGCTTCACTGGCTTGTCGATACGAGTAGCCCTTATCAACGATCAACTGTGCACATTCCAGCCTGAACTCAGGGGTAAAAGTACGCTTCGTTTTCTTGTTCATTAAGTCACCTGTTTTGTGTTGAGGTGAGAATATCACCTTTAATCAGGTGGCCAAATTTACTGTGCC
>NZ_JAOWDG010000076.1:0-5618 GCF_030334745.1 Citrobacter sp. Cb080
TGCCGGTGATGAGCACGCCGCACGTCTTTCTCTCGTTCGCGATTACGTTCTCTCGTTCGCTGGCCGTCTGCCGGTTGCGGAGGTGCGCGCATGAGACACACCACCATTACCGCCCGTGACCTCGAATGTCTGGAGCATATGCGCAACGTCGGCCAGCTCGTCGGCGACCTGATGCAGGTGCAGGACTGCGCCACCGTTCGTCGTGACCCGGCGCAGCAGTTACAGCTCACCTCCGTGATTTACCTCATGACCGCCCAGCTCGACGGCGTGGTCGAACGCTGCAATCAGCAGTGGCTTACCGGGGAGGGTAACGTATGAAAAAGCCATTACCGCCCGTATTACGCGCCGCGCTGTATCGTCGCGCAGTGGCCTGTGCATGGCTGACCCTGTGCGAACGCCAGCACCGCTACCCGCACCTCACCCTCGACGCGCTGGAAAGCGCCATTGCCGCCGAGCTGGAGGGCTTCTACCTGCGCCAGCACGGCGAGGAAAAAGGCCGTCAGATTGCCTGTGCACTGCTGGAAGATTTAATGGAAGCCGGACCACTGAAAGCCGCCCCGTCGCTGTCCTTTCTCGGGCTGGCCGTGATGGATGAGCTTTGCGCCCGTCATATCACGTCGCCGGTACTGCACTGAGGGAGAAAATAACCATGAAAATGAACGTAACAGAAACCGTAAAACAGGCGTGCGGCCACTGGTCGAACATTCTCCCGGCACTGGGTGTGAGGGTGATTAAAAACCGCCATCAGTCCTGCCCGGTATGCGGCGGCTCTGACCGTTTCCGCTTTGACGATAAAGAGGGGCGCGGGACGTGGTTCTGCAATCAGTGCGGTGCAGGTGACGGGCTTAAGCTGGTAGAGAAAGTATTTGGCGTGACCCCGTCAGAAGCTGCCGGAAAGATAAACGCCGTGACCGGCAACCTGCCGCCGGTTGCCCCGGAAGTGATTGCGGCCGCAGAGGCTGAAACGGAGGCCGACCGCAAAGCGGCGACCGCGCTGGCCGTCAGGCTCATGGAGAAAACCCGACCGGCCACCGGCAACGCCTACCTCACCCGCAAGGGTTTCCCCGCTCTGGAATGTCTGACGCTCACCGTCATGCATAAAACCGGCGGCGTGACGTTCCACACCGGGGATGTGGTTGTCCCGCTGTATGACGATACCGGCGCACTGGTTAACCTTCAGCTTATCAATGCTGACGGTCTCAAACGCACTCTGAAAGGCGGCCAGGTTAAAGGGGCATGTCATGTCATCGAAGGGAAAAAACAGGCCGGAAAACGCCTGTGGATAGCGGAGGGCTATGCGACCGCGCTCACCGTACATCACCTGACCGGCGAAACCGTCATGGTGGCACTGTCGTCGGTGAACCTCCTTTCTCTGGCGAGCCTTGCCCGTCATAAACACCCGGCCTGTCAGATTGTCCTCGCCGCCGACCGTGACCTTAACGGCGACGGCCAGAGTAAAGCCGCTGCGGCCGCAGATGCCTGTGAGGGCATTGTTGCCCTGCCGCCGGTGTTCGGTGACTGGAATGATGCGTTTATACAGTACGGCGAGGAAGCCACGCGCAAAGCCATTTATGACGCTATCCGGCCTCCGGCACAAAGTCCGTTTGATACCATGAGTGAGGCGGAATTTACCGCCATGAGCGCCAGCGACAAGGCTTTGCGGGTGCATGAGCATTACGGCGAAGCGCTGGCGGTGGATGCGAACGGCCAGCTCCTGTCCCGCTATGAAAACGGCATCTGGAAAAATATCCCTGCCGCCACTTTTTCACGGAATGTGGCTGATTTATTCCAGCGCTTACGCGCCCCGTTCTCATCCGGGAAAATTGCCTCGGTGGTGGAGACCCTGAAACTGATTATTCCGCAGCAGGATACACCGGCGCGCCGTCTGATTGGTTTTCGCAACGGGGTACTCGATACCCAGAGCGGCGTATTCAGCCCGCACCACAAATCGCACTGGCTGCGCACGCTGTGCGACGTGGATTTTACCCCGCCGGTGGAAGGGGAAACGCTGGAGACGCACGCGCCGAACTTCTGGCGCTGGCTCGACCGTGCGGCCGGTAAAAGTCCACAAAAACGCGACGTGATTCTGGCTGCGCTGTTTATGGTGCTGGCGAACCGTTACGACTGGCAGCTCTTTCTCGAAGTCACCGGTCCCGGCGGGAGTGGCAAAAGTATTCTGGCTGAAATCGCGACCCTGCTTGCCGGGGAAGATAATGCCACGTCAGCCGATATCGACACACTGGAAGACCCGCGCAAACGTGCATCCCTGATTGGCTTCTCGCTAATCCGTCTGCCAGACCAGGAAAAATGGAGCGGCGACGGCGCAGGGCTTAAGGCCATCACCGGCGGCGATGCGGTCTCAGTTGACCCGAAATACCAGAACCCGTACTCAACACATATTCCGGCAGTGATTCTGGCCGTGAACAATAATCCCATGCGCTTCACCGACCGCAGCGGCGGGGTGTCACGTCGCCGGGTGATTATTCACTTCCCGGAGCAGATTGCGCCGGAAGAACGCGACCCGCAGCTCAGGGATAAAATTGCACGCGAGCTGGCCGTCATTGTGCGCCAGCTTATGCAGAAATTCAGCGACCCGATGACCGCCCGCGCACTGCTCCAGTCGCAGCAGAACTCCGACGAGGCACTCAGCATCAAGCGCGATGCTGACCCGACGTTTGATTTTTGCGGCTATCTGGAAATGCTCCCGCAGACCAACGGGATGTTTATGGGTAATGCCAGTATTATCCCGCGTAATTACCGTAAATATCTTTATCACGCGTATCTGGCCTATATGGAGGCTAACGGATACAGGAACGTGCTCAGCCTGAAAATGTTCGGGCTGGGGCTGCCCATGATGCTGAAAGAGTTCGGCCTGAATTATGAGAAGCGGCACACCAAGCAGGGGATACAAACCAATCTGTCGCTGAAAGAGGAAAGCTACGGCGACTGGCTGCCGAAGTGCGACGAACCCGCAGCAACATAACCTCACTCAGACCGGCAACAGCCGGTCTTTTCCTTTCTGGCCATTGCCACAAGGTGAACAATCCACTGTTCACCCCTCACCGTATACCCACCCTGTATCACTATGAAATCATTGATAAAAAACCAGAGGTGAACAGTGTGAACAGTAAAACCTGAAAAAACTTTTTATCACCCCGCGCATCGCCCGACCGGACAGATCCAGAATGAGCAAAAATCACAAAGGTGAAGAGTCGACTGTTCACTCTTCACCAACTCATCACCACCTAACCACATGATATAAAATGATAAATAACCAAGGTGAACAGTGTGAACAGTTAAATGCAAAAAAACTTTTTGTAACCATAGTCGAAACTAGTGCTTGAATGGAAAGCACTGCGTGCCCATAGTAACTAAAATGTTAATCCTTGATAGAAATCTCAATAATCGATTCATCCTTATGTTAAACAAGCATATATTTTAAGTATTCTCATGCGACATAAAAGGAATCATTTAAATGGATGATGATAATTTTGATATTATTGATTTTAGAAATGAAATAGATAGTTTAAACCCTTCTAATAAGAAAAGATTAGCAGAACAGTTCGCTCTTGCAGCATTAGGGAGCATACCTTGGATTGGAGGTTTTTTAGGTGCTATTGCAAATTTTAAAAGCGAAGAAGGCAATATAAAATTAAACTCATTACAAACAAAGTGGCTTGAAGAACATCATAAAAAACTAGAAAATTTAAATTCAACTTTAAATGTTATAGCAAAGAGATTTGAACAACTAGGCGAGGATATCAACGAAAGACTTGAGTCTGAGGAGTATCTAGATTTAGTTCGCAAAAGTTTCCGAGTATGGAATGATGCTGATACACAAGAAAAAAGACAACTAGTATCTAATATGATAACTAATGCTGTCAGTTCTAAAATATGTTCTGATGATATTATTCGTTTATTTATAGATTGGCTTAACATTTATCACGAAGTTCATTTTCAGGTTATCAGGATTATTTATCAAAATCCTGGCGTAACCCGTTATGAAATATGGATGGAATTGCATGAAATAATTCCGCGCGAAGATTCGGCTGAGGCTGATCTCTACAAAATGTTAATTAGAGATCTGTCAACAGGTGGAGTGATTAGGCAAGCACGTAATACCACAGAAGATGGTCAGTTCTTAAAACAAAGGCATGCTCCGCAAGCCAAGCGAGGCACATCAACGCTTGAGTCTGCTTTCGAGAACACAAAATCTTATGTACTGACCGAACTAGGAAAGCAATTTGTGCACTATGCAATGAATGAAGTAGTGACCAAGTTGTGATCTTGACCCTCCATCTCCGAACAGCTTTTGTATCTTAAGTTAACGATGTCCGCTGCCGCCGGTATTCCCTCGGGGAGTGATATCCCAGCGCGCTGTGCGGGTGGTTTTCATTGTAATGCGTGAACGCTACTGCAAGGTTTCGCAGTGCTGTTCTCACATCCGGTTTTGGCATGAACGCGATATAGTCTTCTTTCATCGTTTTCACGAACCGTTCGGCCATGCCATTACTCTGCGGGCTGCTCACCGCTGTTGTGCAGGGCTCCAGATTCAGCTCTCTCGCGAACCTCCGCGTTTCATACGCGGTATACGCTGAACCGTTATCCGTCAGCCACTGCACCGCTGTGTCGGGCAACCTGTCGCCGAAGCGCTTTTCCACCGACCTCAGCATCACATCCTGCACGGTCGAACTGTCATAGCCTCCCGTGCTTGCTGCCCAGTCTATGGCCTCACGGTCGCAGCAGTCCAGCGCGAACGTTACCCGCAGTTTTTCGCCGTTGTCGCAGCCGAACTCGAAGCCATCTGAACACCAGCGCATATCGCTTTCTGCCACCGCTATCTTGCCCTTATGTTCACGCTTCGGTCGCTCTGGTTTGTGATGCAACAACAACAGGTTATGCTCACGCATTATCCTGTAAAGCCGTTTGGCATTCACAGGTAGCTGTCCCTCTGTGCGACGTTGCTTGCGCAGGATGCCCCACACGCGTCGATAACCATAACTCGGCATATCGCTGATAATGTTGAGGATAGCCGACAGTATTTCTGCGTCTGCTTCTTCATTACGCCGGTTACAGCGCCTGTCCTGCCAGTCGGCAGAACGGTTAATCCGCAGTGACAGTTGCGCACGCGACACGCCCATGGTCCGGCAGACCATGGCTATTCCCCGTCCTTTGGCAACAAGGGCGCGTGCGCTATCCATTTTCGCGACTGACCGTACTCCACGGCTTCTTTCAGGATCTCAACTTCCATCGTCTTCTTGCCCAGAAGGCGCTGAAGCTCCCGGACCTGCTTCAGAGCAGCAGTAAGCTCAGAAGCAGGAACGACTTCCTCTCCAGCCGCAACGGCGGTGAGGCTGCCTTCCTGATATTGCTTCTTCCACTTAAACAGCAGGCTGGGCTGGATACCATGCAGGCGGGCGACATGGGAGACATTCATACCCGGCTCCATCGTCTGCTGGATAATGGCGATCTTCTCCTGAGGAGTTTTACGTTTACGGACTTCTTGCCCTAACAGGATCCCGGTCATCTCAAAATTGGCGTTAGTGTTAGACATATATTCAAGCCTATCTCTTATCTGGAGATACAGCTACTGTCCGGTGTTTCAGGGGGCTACATCA